>JADZBY010000499.1 GCA_020851855.1 Anaerolineae bacterium | reverse complement strand
TCCCCGACACCGTCTCACCGACAGTCAGATTACGCGGCGCATCGTCTTGCGCCAGCGCCAGATTGCCTGCCAATGCCAGCAGCGCCGCCAGGATGACCAGCGTGATCCAGGCACGGCGCCCGGCCCGAACCGGGGCGGACGTTCGTCTGCTTGACAACACAAGTTCCTCCTTGATCGCAGCCAGCATATCAGGACTTGCTGCGCAACAAGCCTGTAGTGTAGCGGATGCATCTAGGGTTGCCAAATCAGCGTGCCCGCCGGGTGACCAACGCCATCCCGGAGCGGCGCGCCTGCCTGCCCAGGGCAAGCGCATCAAAGCGTCCTCACCCCCGGCCCCTCTCCATGTCCGCCACCCCAGACCACCCATTGAACGCAAGCGTTCAATGGGGACCCGGTCGGGGACCCCGACGGCATGGAGAGGGGGGATCGGCTGCCATGCCGGCGCGTGCTTCCCCCTCGCTACGCGGTACTCCGCGTAGCGAGGGGGTCAGGGGGTGAGGTGTTTTCCTGCTGCCTGCCCGCCGGTGGTTGCCGTCCGGCGCAAATTCGGCTACATATTGCACGGTTGGGCGATTTCGGGACAGGGAAGAGTGCACACGGCTATGCGGACAAGAATGGCGCGCTGGATCGGGCGTTTGGCGGTAGTCTACGGGGCGGCGCTGACCGGCTTTCTCGCGCTGCGCGGCAGGTTGCCCGAAGCGCGGCTGCCGCTCGTCGCCGCCCTGAACAGCGGGCTGCACCTGCTCCTGAAACCGGCGCTCGTGCTGCTGCCGCTGGCGCTTCTCCGGCGGCGTGTCGTGTTGGCCGGGTTGCTCGTTACCCCGGTCGTAGAGTACCTGCGCGCCTATGCCGGGCCACTCATGCGCCGCACGGACCCGGAGCCGGGCGAACCGGGCATCCGGCTGCTGACCTACAACCTGCACGCCGAAGAAACGCGCCTCGATCCGCAAATCGACGTGATCCGCAGCGCCAATGCAGACGTGGTGGCCCTGCAAGAGCTGAGTTTTGCGGCGGCGAAGCGTTTTGCGGCGGCGCTGGCCGACCGCTACCCGCACCAGGCGCTCCACCCCAACGCCGAGCCGTTCGCCGGGCAGGGCATTTTGAGCCGCTTCCCGGTCACCGCCGACGATTACTGGCAGCACGTGGACATCCCCAACGCGCTCGGCCACCAGCGCGCCGTGCTCGACGTGAACGGGCAGGCCGTCGTGCTCTACAACCTGCACCCGGTCCATCCGGGCATGGTGGACAAAATCTACGACGCCGCGCCGCGCGCCGACGAGGTAACGCGGCTGCTGGCGCGCATTGAGGCCGAGACGCTGCCGGTCGTGCTGGCGGGCGACTTCAACATGAGCGACCAATCGGACGACTACCGGCGTATCACGGCGCGGCTGCAGGACGCTTTCCGGCAGGCCGGGCGCGGCCTCGGCTATACGTTCCCGGATTGGAGCGCGCCGCAGGCCCGGTCGGTCGTCAATGGCCTGCCGCTCGGTTTCCTGCCGCCGCTGGTCCGGCTGGATTACGTGTTCCACAACCCGACCATGCGCGTGATCGAGGCGCGCGCATGGCCCGATGCGGGCGGCTCCGACCACCGGCCCTTGTTGGTGAGGCTGAAGATCGAGGAATAGAACGCTCACCCGTCCGGGCGGCTCGCGAGCCGCCCCTACACATCGCCTGTAAGGGCGTATCGCGACACATCGCCTGTAGGGGCGCGTCGCGACGCGCCCGTCCCCGCCAATTCATCGAAACGTTTATGGGCCGCGCGTCTACGGCTCCAACCGGTGGATGTCGCGCGGAAAGAGCGTCGCCAGCCGCACGTTGTCCAGGTTCAGGAGCTGTGTCAGGAAACGCTCCAACCCGATGGCAAATCCGCCGTGCGGCGGCATCCCGAACTTGAACGCCTCAAAGTAGCGTTCGAACGGCTCCGGCGGGTACTTGAAGCGCGCCGCCGCCGCCAGATAATCCTCGTAGCGGTGCAGCCGTTGCCCGCCCGTGACCAGCTCCAGCCCCCGGAAGAGCAGGTCGAAGCTGTTGGAATAACGCGGATCGGCCTCGCTGGGATGTGTGTAAAAAGGCCGCTTGACCATCGGGTAGCCGACCACGAACAGGAAATCGCTGCCGTGCGCCTCTTTCGCCCACTGGCCGAGGATGCGCTCGTGCTCCGGCGCGAGGTCCGGCTCTCCGATGGCATCCTTGACGCCGTAGCGGTCATGCAGCATTTGCTGGGCGTCGGGGAAGTAAATCCACGGGATGCTTTCCGGCAAAACCGGCATGTCCACACTGAGCACGGCCAGTTCCGCCGCGCGCGTTTCCTGCAAATGGTCCAGGATGCCGCGCACCACGGTCGTCAGCAGCGCCATCACGTCGAAATGGTCGCGGATGAAGCCAAATTCCACGTCCAGGCTGACGTATTCGTTCAGGTGGCGCGAGGTGGCGTGCGGCTCGGCGCGGAACACCGGCCCAACTTCGAAGACGCGCTCCAACACGCCGACCATGATCTGCTTGTAGAACTGCGGACTCTGCGCCAGATACGCCGTGCGCCCGAAATATTCCACGGCGAACACGTTCGCGCCGCTCTCCGTGGCCGAGCCGACCAGCTTGGGCGTCTGAATCTCGGTGAAGTCCAGCGCGCTGAGGCTCTTGCGGAAACCGGCCATGACCCCCGCCGCCAGCCGCAGCACGGCGCGCCGCTCCAACGCACGGTGGCCGATCACGGCGTGATCGAGGAAGACCGGGATCGTCGCCCGCACGCGGTCCTTGTACAGCGCGAAGGGCGTCGCATCCCGCACCGGCGAGATGATCTCGACCTGCGGCTCGTACAGTTCATAGCCGCCCGGCGCTTGCGGCGATTCGACCACGCGCCCTTCGACGGAGAGCACCGTTTCGGCGTGCAGGCCTTCGAGCGGAGCCAGATCGTCCGGGCCGAGCACCGCCTGGGCCACGCCGGCGCGGTCGCGCAGCAGCAGAAAATTCACCCCGCCCATCGCGCGCAGCCGGTGCAGCCAGCCCATCAACCGCACGCGCTGGCCGACGTGCTCGCGGAGTTCCGAGGTCAGGGTACGTTCGGGAATCATGTGTCGCCGCCTGAAATTGCCGAGAGAAAACGCAGGCGGCAAGCGTAGCACGCACACGATTGGGCGTCAATCGGTGAGGTTCACAAGGTTTCTGCTCTGTTGTCCCCCAAGCGGACTGGCAGGCATGTCACGCGCGCGGTAGCATTGCGCCGCCATCGCCCGCAAGGCCAGGAGACGACAAACCATGTGCGGAATCGTCGGATACATCGGACCCAATGACGCCACCCCTATCATTCTCGACGGACTCAAACGCCTGGAATATCGTGGCTACGACTCGGCGGGCGTGGCGGTCATCCAGGACGGCCAGATCGGGATGCGCCGCGATGTGGGCAAGCTCGCCAACCTGGAAAACCGCGTGCGTGAGCAGCCCCTGTCCGGCCCCGTCGGCATCGGCCACACGCGCTGGGCGACGCACGGCCAACCCAGCGAGCGCAACGCCCACCCGCATATCAGCATGAACGGCGAGTACGTCGTCGTGCACAACGGCATCGTGGAAAACTACCTCGACCTGCGCGAGCGGCTGCGCCAGCACGGCGTCGTGTTCCAGTCGGACACGGATACCGAGGTCATCGTGCATCTGGTCGAGATGTACGCCCGGCAAGGCTGTGATCTGACCGAGGCGACGCGCCTGGCCAGCCTGGAATTGCGCGGCGCGCACGCCATCGTGACCATGAGCGCTGCCCACCCCGACCGGCTCGTCGCGGTGCGCATCGGCAACGCGGGCGGCGTCGTGCTCGGCCTCGGCCACGGCGAGATGTTCATCGCCTCGGACATTCCCGCCATCCTGGAGCACACCCGGCGGCTGGTGTTCCTCGAATCGCGCCAGATGGCGACCGTCACGCGCGACGGTTACCGGGTCCAGACGCTCGCTCAGGAGCCGGTGGACGCCGAGATTCACGACATCGCCTGGGACCCGGTCAGCGCGGCGCGCGGCGAGTACCGGCACTTCATGCAGAAGGAAATCTTCGAGCAGGCGCGCTCGCTGACGGACACCATCCGGGGCCGGATCGACTTCCAGACCGGGCGCGTGCACCTTCCCGACCTGAATCTGAGCGAAGACGACGCACGCCGCCTGAAGCGCCTTGTCACCGTGGCGTGTGGCACGAGCGCCTATTCCGGGCTGGTCGGCAAGTTCATGATCGAGGGGCTGGCGCGGCTGCCCGTCGAGGTCGATTATGGCAGCGAGTACCGCTACCGGGACCCGATCCTGGACCGCGACTGCGCCGTATTGGCCATCACGCAGAGCGGCGAGACGGTTGACACGCTGGCGGCGATGGAAGAAGCCCGTGAGAAGGGCGCGCGCCTGTGGAGCATCGTGAACGTGGTCGGCAGCCAGGCCATGCGCATCGCCGACGGTTATATCACCATGCAAGCCGGGCCGGAGATCGGCGTCGCGTCGAGCAAGGCATTCACGGCGAGTCTGGTCGATCAATACCTGCTCGCCCTGCACCTCGGCCAGTTGCGCGGCATGATCGACGCCGCCCAGAGCGCGGAGCACACCAGCGCCATCGCCCGCCTGCCCGATCTGGTGGGCAAAGTGCTCGACCACGCAGGCCATGTGGAAGCGTTGGCGCAGCGGCTCGCCGATTACACGAACTTCCTGTTCCTGGGGCGCGGCATCAATTACCCGATTGCCCTGGAAGGCGCGCTCAAGCTCAAAGAGATCAGCTACATCCACGCCGAAGGTTACCCGGCGGGCGAGATGAAACACGGCCCCATCGCCCTGATTGACGAGAATATGCCGGTGCTGGCGATTGCGCTCAAGGACGCCGTCTACGACAAGATGATCAGCCAGATCGAACAGGCGAAGGCGCGGCGTGGCGTCGTGGTCGCCGTGGCCACCGAGGGCGACGAGTTCATCCGCACGAAGGCGGATCATGTCCTGTACGTGCCGGAACTGCCGCCGCTGCTCAGCCCGATTGTGGCCGTCATCCCGCTGCAATTGCTGGCCTACTACATCGCCGTGCGGCGTGGTTGTGACGTGGACCAGCCGCGTAATCTGGCGAAGAGCGTCACGGTGGAGTAAGGGCCGGGAAGGGAGCCGTTCGCCTATCCCGGCGCGGTGAGGGATAATCCTCAAGCTTTCTTGATGCAAATGCAGTGAGGATTCCATGTCCGACGTTTTCAGCGTGATCGATCAGCAGGCCGGGCAATTTCTGGCCGAAATGCAGGAATTCCTGCGCATTCCCAGCATCAGCACCCTGCCAGAGCACCATGGCGACATTCAGCGCGCCGCCGAATGGGCCGCCGACAAGCTGCGCGCTGCCGGGATGACCGACGTGCAGGTTTTCCCCACGCCCGGCCATCCGATTGTGTATGGAGCGTGGAACGGTGCGCCCGGCGCGCCCACGGTCCTCATTTACGGCCATTATGACGTGCAGCCCGTCGACCCGGTCAGCGAGTGGCGCAGCGACCCGTTCAGCGCCGAAGTCTCCGGCGATTACATCCTCGCGCGCGGCTCCAGCGACGACAAGGGCCAGGTTTTCGCCAATATCAAGGCTGTGGCGGCGCTCATGCAGGCGCACGGCGGCATACTGCCGGTGAACGTCAAGTTCCTGATCGAGGGCGAAGAAGAGATCGGCGGGGAAAACCTCGATCCGTTCATTCACAGCCACCTTGACCTGCTGCGCTGTGACGTCGCAGTCGTGTCCGATACGGCGATTCAGAGCGTCGATCAGCCCGCAGTGCTATACGGGCTGCGCGGTCTGGTATACCTGGAGTTGGAGG
>JADZBY010000498.1 GCA_020851855.1 Anaerolineae bacterium | reverse complement strand
CACGCTTCGTGCTGGTGCTCAGCCTGGTCGGATTGGTCATTGGCGGCGTGGGCATCATCAATACCATGCTCGTCGCGGTCAACCGGCGCTCGTCGGAGATCGCCGTGTTGAAGACGCTCGGCCTGCAGGGATCGGGCGTGTCGCTCGTCTTCATCGTCGAGGCGCTGCTGACCAGCGTCCTGGGCAGCTTCGTCGGCATCGTGTTCGGCTACCTGCTCAGCTTCATCGCCCGCGACTTCGGCCAGCAGGCGTTCGCCGTGCCGCTGCCCTGGCGGCTGTACCTGGAACCGGCGCTGATCGGCGTGGCGCTGGGCGTGGCCATCACGATCATCTTCGCCTTCCTGCCCACGTTGATGGCCGGGCGCGTCCGGCCCAGCCTCGTGCTGCGGCAGGGCAACATCCCGATGGCGCGGGCGGGCTTTCTGCCGTCGATGCTGGCGCTGGCGCTCTTGATCCTGGGCATCGGCACGCTGATCGCGCTGATCATCGGCGGCGACATCGGCTCCTCGTCGCGCGTCGGCAATGCCCGCGTGGCCTTCGAGGTTCCGTCGCCGCTGACGGTGGGCATCGTCGGGACGGCGGTCACCTTCCTTATCCTCGGCGTCATCGTGGCGCTGATGTGGGTGGTGGTGTGGCTGCTTGGCAAGCTGCCCAGCTTCCGCATCCCCAGCCTGCGCATCGCCCTGCGTGGCCTGACCACGCACCGCGCCCGCACCGCGCTGAGCCTGCTGGCGCTGGTCATCGGCATGACGGCGCTGAGCGGCACGCTGATCATGTCGCGCAGCATCCAGATTCTGCTGTACACGAGCATCAGCGAGCCGATGGGCGGCAACGTGATCATCATGCCGCTCTCGCTGACGAAGGGCCTCGTGTACAACCAGCTTGACAACACCGAGGGCGTGAACGGCTACCGCGATGTGCGCTTCCCGACCGCCGTGGATATTCGCGCCATCGACGGCCACACGTCGCGCGAGATGTGGAACTGGTTCGACCGGGAAGACGCAAACTCGATGATGCGCTCGGCGCAGCTTGAGCTGGTGTTGGGGATGCGCGTGCACGGCAGCCCGCCGCGCGGCAACCTCGTAGAAGGCCGCTTCCTGGACGAGAGCGACGCCGGGCAGCCGCACATGGTCCTGCCCTACCTGCCGGAGCTGGCGGCGGCGGGCGTGCGCGTCGGCTCGACGGTCACGGTCCGCCAGAACAACCGGGATGTGGACTATACCGTCGTCGGGCTGGTCGCGCCGGACGAGCGCACCTCGCTCATCCCGTTCAGCCTGAGCGACAGCGCCGTGCAGGTCCCCCTGGACATGATCCGCACCCAGATGCCCTTCGACTTCATCATCGCGGATGTGGAGCAGGACCGGGTCAAGGATGCGCTCTCGGCGGTGGCCATCGTGCCGGGTGCGTTCGTGTTCGACATCACGCTCTTCGACTCGATGATCAGCCGCCTGCTTCAGCAATTCGCCGCGCTGCCGCTGCTGGTCGCCACGCTCTCGCTCTTTGCGGCCACGGCGCTCATCGCGACCACGGTATCGCTGGCGACGATGGAGCGCCGCCGCCAGATCGCGGTGCTCAAGGCAGTGGGCGTCAGCCGGTGGCAGGCGCTATGGCAGTTGCTCATCGAGAACGGCATCGTCGGCTTCACCGGCGGCATCCTGAGCCTGCTGCCCACGGTGCTGATCCTGCTCGCCGTGCCCGCCCTGACGCAAGGGTTGGTCACGCTGCCCACGCCAATGGACCTGATTCTGCTCATGCTGGCGCTGTCCATCGGGATCACTCTCTTCGCCACCATCCTGACGGCGTGGACTGCCGCCACGGAAAAGCCGCTCAACGTGCTCCGGGCGGAATAAGGCCTCACCCCCGGCCCCTCTTCAGGGTAGAGAGGCGCTGGGGTGGGGTTTCCGAGGGCTTCACAGGAACCTCTCCGGGCGGACGGGAGAAAAGGCCGGACAACGCAGGCGTTGTCCCTACCCCATCGGGTGTAGGGACGAGGCCTGCCTCGTCCGCCGCGCATTTCTCCGCGCTGGGCGCGCATCACGGGCAAAACGACATCGTAGGGACGAGGCCTGCCTCGTCCGCCGCATTTCCCCTCTCTACGCGGTACTCCGCGTGGAGAGAGGGTAGGGGGTGAGGTCCTTGTTCCTCTTCTAGAACACTTGTGCTATAATCTACTCAGGGAGTCAGGTCAGATGGAGAAGGAGCGTGCTTCCAGAGACTCGAACCTTCCTGAACGATTGTTTCGCGGGCTATGGGCCGGATGAGGTCGGTTACCTGACGCTGACGGCCATCCATCCCGCCGGAAACCGTCCCACGCCCTCGCGCCATGTGCGGCTGGGCGACGTGGGCGGCCTTGAACGGACGGCGTCGCGGCTGATGCGGGCCAATGCGCGCGGCTGGGGGGCCTATTTTGGCGTCGCGCTGCGCAAAACGAACCTGGGCCGCTGGGGGCGCGGCGGCAAGTGCGACCTGATCTCGCTGCCGGCGCTCTTCGTGGACATCGACGACGCCGACATGGGCCGCTGGCAGCTCGGCTTCTTCGAGATACCGGCCAGCAGCATCGTGCACACCGGGCGCGGCTACCACGCCTATTGGTTTCTGGACACGCCCACCACCGACCTGAGCCTCGCAGACCGCATCATCCACGGCCTCGCACTGCGCCTGGGCGGCGACCCGGCCATCAGCGTGGCGCACAGCATGAGGTTACCCGGCACGCGCAATACGAAACCGGGCCGTGCGGGCGCGATGTGCACCCTGGAGCAGCACCACCCGGAGCGCTGTTACCCGCTCTCCGACTTCGAAGCCTATGCCCGGCTCGGGATGCCAGCCAGACGCCGCCGGCTGTACGCGCCATTCGCCGCATTCCGCCCCTGGAGCCAGGACGAGATGCACAGCCTGCGTGGCGCTTTGACCGACGCCGTCTTTGAGCTTCTGGACGGGCGGGCGCGGGGCAACGGCTACATCGCAGCGCGCTGCCCCTTCCCGCACCAGGTGGACCGGCCCGGTATGCACTTCAGCTACAACGCCGAGACGGGTTGGGGCCGCTGCTGGGGCAAACACGGCAGCATCTCGCCCGGCCAGTTGTGCCGCGCGCTGGGCGTGCCGCTGCCCGCAGGCCTCGAGTCCGGCGCGAAGGCCAGCGCCAGCGCTTACCAGAGGTGATGCACCTCGGCCCGGATGTATTCATCGTACACACGCTGCACGCCCTGCATCACCGCGTCGGAGAGTGGCGGCAGAGCGGCGGCGCGAGCGTTGTCCTCTTCCTGCTGGATGTTCTTCGCGCCCGGAATGGCGCACGTCACCGCGTCGAACATCAGAATCCAGCGCAGCGCGAACTGCGACATGGTCATGCCGTCCGGCTTGAGCGCCTTGAGCGCCTCGACCGCCTGCAAGCCCCGCTCATAGGGCACGCCGGAGAATGTCTCGCCCTTATCGAACGACTCGCCGTTGCGGTTGAAGGTGCGGTGATCGTCGGGCGCGAAGGACGATTGCGCGGTCAGCTTACCGGTCAGCAGCCCGCTGGCCAGCGGCACGCGCGCCAGTATGCCGACCTGCGCCGCTTTGGCCGCCGGGAAGAACACATCGGCGGGCTTGAGCCGGAACATGTTGAAGATGATCTGCACCGTCTGCACGTTCGGGTAGCGGATGGCCTTCATCGCCTCTTCGACGGTTTCCACACTGACGCCGTAATAGCGCAGCTTGCCCGCCGCGACGAGATCGTCGAGGATGCCGAACACTTCCGGCATGTCGTACACGCGCGGGTGCGGGCAGTGCAGCTGGAGCAGGTCAAGCGCCTCGACGTCGAGGTTCTTCAGGCTGCGCTCGATCCAGCCGGTCAGGTTGTCGCGGCTATAGCCTTCCGGCGTCTGGGTGGGCAGGCGGCGTCCGGCTTTCGTGGCAACGTAAATCGTGTCGCGGGGCCGCTCGCGGCGCAGCCGGGCGATAAGCCGCTCGCTCCGCCCGTCGCCGTACACGTCCGCCGTGTCGATGAAGTTGACGCCCATGTCGATAGCTTTGTGCAGCGCGGCGAGCGATTCCTCGTCCTGCACAGGTCCCCACGTGCCGCCGATGGCCCATGCGCCAAAGCTGATGGTGGCCACGCGCATATCGGTGCGTCCAAGCTGGCGGTATTCCATGAAATTCGTCCTTTCCAGGGGATATGAACAGGCGCACAGCAGCGAGAATGTACCGCCAATCGGGCCGGCGGACAAACCGCCCTCAGCCCGCACATCTTGAAACTGATTGCCCTGACGACGCCCGGCGCTGAAGCGACCGGGCTGAGTGGACACAGCCCTTCGGGCTGCCGCGATACGCCCTTCAGCCCGGACTGCCTCAGCCCGCACATCTTGAAACCGATTGCCCTGACGACGCCCGGCGCTGAAGCGACCGGGCTGAGTGGATAAAGCCCTTCGGGCTGCCGCGATACGCCCTTCAGCCCGGCAGGGCTTCGTAGTCTTAGCCCCGTGCTTCAGCGCGGGGCGTTGGTGTTCGCGCCTGAAGCGTTATCCTGG
The DNA here is from genome assembly GCA_020851855.1 of Anaerolineae bacterium. Taxonomy (GTDB): domain Bacteria; phylum Chloroflexota; class Anaerolineae; order Aggregatilineales; family UBA2796; genus JADZBY01. Next base: position 2,577 of record JADZBY010000498.1, on the reverse strand, counting down.
GATGAGGCCCAATCCATCTCGCATTTCGCCCACCGCCATGCTAAAATCTCGCCCGTATCCTCATTCCGTCCTGTGTGGGAGCTGCAACATGCCGGTCATTATGGGCGAGGTCGAGATGCGCGACCTGGCGCAGAAGCTCATCAAGATGCGCTTTGCGCGGGCGAAGGGCTATATTCGCGGCCTGGACAAGAGACGCCGCCTGGACTTCTACCGTGTGTCCGTGGCCGATGGCGAAATCCAGACCCGCTACACGCTGCCCACGCTCGGCCTGCGCATTACCCTCGTGGAGCGGCGCGTGATAACGGGCGCGGCCAATTACCTCGGCTTGCGGCGCACCCGTTTCCGCTACGAAGAGGCGCGCGTGGACCCGCTGCCCGAACACCTGCGTGAGAAGCCGCAACAGGCCGCTGTGATGGCCTGATTGCCGGGCCAACCCGCACTACATGCCGTCGAACATCGGGACCCAGGCGAACTGGAAGCCGTCGGGCCGGTAGCCGAGCCGGTCATAGAGCGGGATGCCCATCGACGACGAGGCCAGCGCCGTGCCCGGATAGCCCATTTCCAGCGCCCGCTCGTGCAGCGCCGCCATCACGGCAGCCGCCACGCCCTGGCGGCGCGCCGAGGGCACGGTCGCCACGTTGTACACGCCCGCCACACCGCCCGCCGCGATGAGCGTGCCTGCGCCGACCGCCCGCCCGTACATCCAGGCCAGCACGTGAAAGCCCTCGTCCATGCGCAGCATCAAGTCGATCAGGTCCTGCGCCGACGGGACCAGGTCGAAGGCGCGCATCAGCACCCGCCCGAAGTGATAGCGGTCCTCGTCCGTCTCCACGCGGCGGATTTTCACGGTGCGGTTGGCCGCATAGGCCATGAGCGGCCCTTCGCGCACGCGCAACGGGTCGGCGAAGGCGCGCAGATAGCCCAGTTCGCCCAGCAGCGACTCGGCGGGCGGATGCAGATCGTGGCTGAAGAGCTGCACGGAATAGGGCATGTGGCTGTCCCGGAAGGTGGCCGCAAAGGCTTCGAGCCGGTCCACGGTGATGAGCTGCTCGTCTTCGAGGATTGCGGCGTTGAAGGTGGCCAATCCCAGGCCGGTGATGCCGATGAAGACGCCATCTTCCCACCACGACTTCGCTTCGGGCAGGTAACGCGGCATGACCTCGAACAGACTGACCCAGTTTCGATGAAAGGCCATTTTCGCCCCCCGCGCGCCGTGCTCCCTGCTGAGTATACTCGCCCGGCGGGATTGGGGGCGAACCGCTCACCGCGAGAACTGGGGTTGCGCCACAGCAGATACGCATTACAGTTGTTGGGCTATACTGCCCGACCAGGCACAAGGAAAAGCCCATGTCACTTGCTCGCGCCGCCATGATGGCCTTTGTCGCCACGACGGATCCGGAACGCGCCCAGGCTTTTTACCGCGACAGCCTGGGATTGCAGCTTCTCAGCGATGAACCCTTTGCGCTCGTCTTCGAGGCAAACGGCGTCATGCTGCGAATACAGAAGGTCGAGCGCTTCCAACCGCAACCCTTCACGGTGCTGGGTTGGCAGGTCCGGGACATTCGGGCCACCATCAGCGCCCTGGCCGCAAAGGGCATCACCATGCGTCGCATCGAGGGTATTCCACAGGATGAACTTGGGGTGTGGCGCGCGGGTGACGATACGCTCGTAGCGTGGTTCAACGATCCGGACGGCAATTTACTCTCGCTGACTCAGTTCGGCGCGATGTGATGGCGGATCAAACGCCGACACGCCTCACAGGGCTATCGCATCAAAACGTCCTCACCCCCGGCCCCTCTCCATGTCCGCCACCCCAGACCACCCATTGAACGCTTGCGTTCAATGGGGACCCGGTCGGGGACCCCGACGGCATGGAGAGGGGAGATCGGCTGCCATGCCGGCGCGTGCTTCCCCTCGCTACGCGGTACTCCGCGTGGAGAGGGGGTCAGGGGGTGAGGTGTTTTCCTGCTGCCTGCCTTAACGGCGGATTTTGATGCGATTGCCCTGGCGCGCCTCAGCTTCCACCTTGACATTCGCCCAATGTGCGGCATAATTCCCCTCATTGGCGTCGCGCTTCCCGCAGAGCGCCGCCCGTACCGCCGAGGTAGCTCAGCTGGTAGAGCACTGCACTGAAAATGCAGGTGTCGCCGGTCCGAGTCCGGCCCTCGGCACACGCAGGCCGTCGTAAGTGGAAATGCTTATGGCGGCTTTTTTTGCGACTCCGGCCAGAAACGAAGGAGAGATCGTCATGTCCCCGACCCCGATTACCCCCGCCCTTGTCCAGACCATCCAGGCGCGCGTGGCCGAAAAGCGCGAGGTCCTCATCCAGTTCTTGCGTGAGCTGTGCGCCATCCCCAGCGCAGACAGCCAGATCGGCCCCGTCGGGGAGCGCGCCGCCGCCGAGATGCGCGCCCTGGGCTTTGACGAGGTGCGCTTTGACCGGATGGGCAATATCCTGGGGCGCATCGGGGACGGCCCGATCACGCTGCTCTACGACAGCCACATCGACACGGTGGGCGTCGGCGACCCGCACGAGTGGGAATGGGACCCCTTCACCGGCAAGATCGAAGACGGCGT
>JADZBY010000497.1 GCA_020851855.1 Anaerolineae bacterium | reverse complement strand
TGGCCGTTGGTGCGCGCCGGATTGTTGCCCGCCGACCAGCCGCTCGTGGCCGACGTGAAAGTCGGCAGCAGCGAGGCGGGCGCGTCGCCCAGCGAGTCGAGCCATCACCCGGTGCGCGCGGGCGCGGTGCGGCCCTTTGCCCTGGTCGGCCACCGGCACGAGGCCGAAGTGCGGCAGAACCTCGCGCCGTGTGGTGAGTACGACGTGCGGTTGGCCGTGACCTCGGTGGAGATGGTGCGCGGCGCGGCGGCGACGGTGTACGTGACCTTGCCGCGTGGTTTGCAGGAAAAAGACCTGTGGCGCGCCTACCGTGAGGCGTTTCAGGCGCGGCCCTTCGTCCGCATCGTGCACGAGAAGGCCGGCCTGCACCGCCACCCGGAGCCGCGCATCGTCGCCGGGACGAATTATGCCGACGTGGGTTGGGAGTACGACCCGCGCACCGGGCGGGCGGCGCTGTTATGCGCGCTCGACAACCTGGGCAAAGGCGCGGCGGGATCGGCGGTGCAGTGCTTCAACCTGATGTGCGGCTTTCCAGAAACGACGGCGCTTGAATTTGGGGGAATGTACCCATGACCAACCTGAACGTCCTCAAACTCGGCGGCGGCGCGGGCATCGGGCACGACGCCGTGCTGCGCGACCTGGCCGGGCGTGTGCGGGCGGGCGAAAACTGGCTGCTCGTGCATGGGACGAGTGCCGCGGCCAACCGGCTCGGCGAGCAACTGGGCCATCCGGCGCGCACGCTGACCACGGCGGGCGGGCATGTCAGCCGCTACACCGACCCGCAGACGCTGGAGATCTACTGCATGGCGGCGGGCGCGGTGAACCTGGAACTGACCGCTGCGCTCACCCGGCTGGGCGTGCCCGCCGTCGGCCTGACCAGCGCAGTGCGCGCCCAGCGCCACGCCGCCATCCGCGCCCTGGTCAACGGGCGGCAGGTAGTCGTGCGCGATGACCAGTCCGGCGCGGTGACGGGCGTCGATGCGGACCTGGTCCGGGCGCTTCTGGCGGCGGGCCGCGCGCCGGTCGTCGCGCCGATTGCGCTGGGCGACCAGGGCGAGCGGCTCAACGTGGATGGCGACCTGGCGGCGGCGGCGTTCGCCCGCGCCCTGGACGCCGAGACGCTGGTCATCCTGTCCAACGTGCCGGGCCTGCTGCGCGACGTGGCCGACCCGGCGTCGCTCGTGCCGGGGTTCGCGCTTGGTGAGCTGGCCCGCTACGAATCGCTCGCCGCCGGGCGCATGAAAAAGAAGCTGATGGCCGTGCAGGAAGCGTGCGCCGGGCGGGCTATTTTGGCCGATGCACGCATCGAGTCGCCGCTCAGTGCAGCGCTTGCAGGCGCGGGCACGCACATCATCGCGGAAAGGGCCGGCCATGTTGCCCACGTTTGACGTGACTCCGGGCGTGAATACCGACCTGAACGCCCTGGAAGACGCCCACTCGTCCGGCGTCTACGTGAAGCGTGACGTGCAGATCGTGCGCGGCGAGGGCGCGATCCTGTGGGACGCGGGCGGCAACCGGTACATTGACCTCGTCGGCGGGCAGGGCACGGCCAACCTGGGCCACTGCCACCCGGCCATCGTCGCCGCCGTGCGCGAGCAGGTCGGGACGCTGATCGCCTGCCCGGAGTTGTTCCACCATCCGCTGCGCGCCCGCTACCAGGCCGAATTATGCGCGGCGACCGGGATGCCGCGCGTTTTCCTGTGCAACAGCGGCGCGGAAGCCATCGAGGCGGCCCTGAAAGCAGCGCGGCTGGCGACAGGGCGGGCCGGGATTATCTCCACCATGCGCGGCTTTCACGGGCGGACGATGGGCGCGCTCTCGACCACCTGGGAAAAGACGTACCGCGAGCCGTTCGCGCCGCTTCTGCCCGACGTGAGCTTCGTGCCATACAACAACGTGGACAGACTCGCCGCCGCGCTCACGCCCAATACCGCCGCGGTCATCGTGGAAGCGGTGCAGGGCGAGGGCGGCGTGCATCCGGCCCAGCCGGGCTATTTGCAGGCGGTGCGGGACCTGTGCGATGCCAGCGGCGCGCTGTTCATCCTCGACGAGGTGCAGACCGGCTTCGGGCGAACCGGCGACCTGTTCGCGCACCAGCACGACGGCGTGCGCCCGGACCTGCTGTGCCTGGCCAAGAGCATGGCGGGCGGGCTGCCGATGGGCGCATTGTGCATCGGGGTGCGCGCCGGGGCGTTGCCGCCTGCCTCGCACGGCAGCACCTTCGGCGGCAACCCGGTGGCCTGTGCCGCAGCGCTGGCGGCGCTCGACGTGCTGCAACGCACGGACCTGATCGCCCGCGCCCGTGACCTCGGCGCGCGCGCCCTCGACCACCTGCGCGCCAACCTGCCCGAAAACGCCGCCCGTGAGGCGCGTGGGCGCGGCCTGATGATCGGCATCGAGCTGCGCGGCAAGGTCGCGCCCGTGCTGCGGCATTTGCAGCGGCGCGGCGTGCTGGCGCTGCCCGCCGGGGCGACGGTGTTGCGCCTTCTGCCGCCGCTCGTCATCGAAGAGGCCGACCTGTTCGCCGCCCTGGACACCATCCTGGAAACCCTTCACGAGGAACCAAACCATGCCTCTGTCTAGTTTCAGCATCATCGAGAGCACGCTCCGCGAGGGCGAGCAGTTCAGCACGGCGACCTTCACCACGGCGCAGAAGTTGCACCTCGTCGAGCGGCTGGACGCTTTCGGCGTCGAGATGATCGAGATGACCTCGCCATGCGCCTCGCCCGGCAGCGACCGCGACGTGCGCGCTGTGGTCGCTGCCAGGCCGCGCGCCCGCATCCTGACCCACATCCGCTGCCACCGCGACGACGCCGCCCGCGCCCTGGATACCGGCGTGCACGGCCTGGACGTGGTGATCGGCACGTCGCCGCAGCTCATGCAGCATTCGCACGGCAAAGACATCCGCCAGATCATCGATCTGGCGCTCGACGTGCTCGGCTGGATTCGCGCCCAGTCCCCGGACATCACGTTGCGCTTCAGCACCGAAGACACGTTCCGCAGCCGCGAATCGGACCTGCTGCGCGTGTTCCTCGCCGTCGCCGATTCGGGCACGGTGAACCGGCTCGGCGTGGCGGATACGGTCGGCGTGGCGACGCCCGCGCAGGTGGCGCACATGGTCGCCCAGTTGGTGCGGCTGACCGGGCTGGATGTGGAGTTTCACGGCCACAACGACAGCGGCTGCGCTATCGCCAATGCCTTTGCGGCGCTTGAGGCGGGCGCGACGCACATCGACACCACCATCCTGGGCATCGGGGAGCGCAACGGCATCACGCCGCTGGGCGGATTGGTCGCGCGGCTATACACGTTGAACCGCGCCTACGTGGCCAAGTACGATCTGCGGCTGCTGGCCGAACTGGACGCGCTCATTGCGGGCTATTGCGGGCTGACGATTCCGTTCAACAACTACGTCACCGGCGCGTCGTCGTTCATTCACAAGGCGGGCATCCACGCCAAAGCCGTGCTGGCCGACCCATCGACCTACGAAATCCTGCGCCCGGAAGATTTTGGCCTCGAACGCGAGGTGCAGATCGGCCACCGCCTGACCGGCTGGAACGCCGTGCGCGACCGGGCCAATGTGCTGGGCCTGAGCCTGGACGATTCCACACTGCGCGAGGTGACGCAAACCATCAAATCGCGCGCCGACGACGAGCCGCTCTCCATGGCCCAGGTCGATGCGCTGCTGCACGAGGTGGCGGGGATGCCCTCACCCCCGGCCCCTCTCCCTCAGCGCGAGGGGAGAAAAACACGGTGACTTCTGGCATCTTCCGCTCTCCAGCATGGACTTTCAACTCTTACGCGGATCATCGAGCGCGCCCGGCGCTAAAGCGACCGGGCTGAATGTACAAAGCCCTGACGGGCTGGAATGCGCCTTTAGCCCGCAGGGCTTCGTAGGTTCAGCCTGGACCTTCAGGTCCGGGCGCGGCGATGCCCGGCGCTGAAGCGACCGGGCTGGAAT
>JADZBY010000496.1 GCA_020851855.1 Anaerolineae bacterium | reverse complement strand
TCCTCGGCGCGGCGTTTGATGCGGCCCGTGTGCACGCGGCCCTCGAAGACGCACGCGCCGCCGCGCTCGATGCGGATGTGGATCGTCGCGTCGGGCCAGCCCTGCATTTTGCCCAGCACGATGCCCGGCCCCAGCGCGCACGAGGCGGTGTACATCTTCGCCTGGGGCAGGTAGAGCGGATTTTCGCCCTCGATGCTGCGGCTGCTCATGTCGTTGCCGATGGTCAGCCCGACGATCTCCAGGGCCGGGTTGATCACCAGCGCGAGTTCCGGCTCCGGCACGTTCCACGGCGAGTCGGAGCGGATGCCGACCGGCGCGAACGGCCCGACAACTCGCTCGCCGCGCGCCTTGAAGAACAACTCAGGCCGCTCGGCAGTGTACACGCGGGCGTACACGTCGCCGCCATCCTGCGCTTCTTGCTGGCGGGCGGCCCGGCTGCGCTCGTAGGTAACGCCCGCCGCCCAGACGTCCTGCGAATCGACCGGCGCGAGCCAGTGAAACTGGCCGGGCGCAGGCGGGCGGTCGAAGAGATTGGCCGGGTACACGTGATCGACGCGCCCGGCGGCGTCGCGCAGCTCGGCCAGCGCAGCGTCGACCTGCCCGGCAGTGCGCGCCAGGAACGCCGCGACTGAGCCATAGACCGGCGTCACGTCGAACACGTTGCCCTCTTCGAGCGCTCCCAGGCGTGGGCCAAATTCGGGGTGAGAAAAACGCACGAGCGTGGTCATCAGGCGGCGCTCCATGTGACGTGCCCAGCCGCGTTGCGCGCCGCCCTGAGCAGCCCGCGCCGCGTCAGCCGGTCGAGGTTGCCGGCCATACCATAGCTGAAATCCTGGTTCGTGGCATCCGGCCACGCGCCGAGCGTCCGGCCCAGGCCGTCGATGGCCTCGCGCAGGGTGAAGGTCACGCCGGAGCGGGCCAGCGCCAACAACTGCGCCTCGACGTGCAGGCAGTAGTTGCGGCTCTCGGCGATGAAATCGCGCACGGCGGGGCCGTTTTGCAGCGGCCAGTGCGCCGAGGAAAGCTGGTCGATGGGCATGGACAGCAGGCGGTCCTGCGTGGCGAGATAGGTATCTACGTAACAGTAGGTGGGCGGCAGCGCGGGCGACCAATCGGCGTTGGGGATGTGCGTCCAGAGCGACGCCTCGCCCGCGATCAGCGTTCGGCTGCGCGGATCGTAGACGGCGGTGTGTCCCCAGGTATGGCCGGGCGTGTGCACCGCTTCGACCGACCAGCCGTCGGAGAGCGTGAACGTCTCGCCGCCGCTCAGGGTCAGGTCGACGGGCGCGCTGAGCGTATCGCGCCGGATGCCGGCCTTGCCCGCTTCGCCGTAGCCGATGCCGTGGTCGGCCTCAAACTGCGAATAGCGCCCCTGGATCAGCGCCTCGGTATCCTCGATCCAGGGCCGGTCGAGGTTGTGGCAGACCAGCAAGGCGTTCGGCGCGGCCTGTTTCATGGGCAGGTTTCCGCCCTGGTGGTCGAGGTCGGAGTGCGTGACCAGGATGTATGTCAGGCGGGCCGGGTCAAAGCCGATGCGGTCCATGTAGGGCAGAATCTCGCCCGCCGGGTTGCCCGCGCAGCCGGTATCGACCAGCATGGCGGCGCGCTGCCCGATGAGCAGGTGGACGAAGACCATGCGGCTCCCACCGAAGGTGCACGTGATGCGGTGGATGCCCGGTGCAATTTCCATGAAAAGGCTCCTTTGGCAAGAGAATAATGCGGCGGCAGGGCGGACATCGCCCGCGTTGACCCTCACTCCCCCGCCCTCATTCTCCCTCAAAACGAGAGGGGAGCAATCCGAGACGCCGCCCGCCCTCTTCACCCCTCTCCATGAGGGAGAGGGGCCGGGGGTGAGGGTTCGCAGCCGCCCTAAATCTCCGTCACCGAATGCTTGTACTGGGCGCTTTCGGGCGTGTCCTGCGGCTGCTCGCCCTTCACGCCCAGGCCGCCATCCACCTCGTAATTCGCGCCGGTGACAAAACTCGCTTCGTCCGAGGCGAGAAAGACGAAGACGCTGGCCACCTCGTCAATCGTGCCGACGCGCCCGATGGGATGCATGTCGTCAAAGGCTTTGCGGATGCGATCCGGGTTCGATTGCGCCTTGACGAACTCGTGCAGCATGGGCGAATCGATAGTGCCCGGCGCGACGGAGTTGACGCGGATGCCCAGCCGGGCGTAATCGGTGGACATGGCCCGCGCCAGGGCGATCAGCGCGCCCTTCGTGGCCGAATAGATGGCCAGCCCGGGAAGGCCGAGAATGCCCGTCACGCTGGCCATGTGGATGATGCTGCCTGTGCCCAGCCGGAGCATGTCCGGGATGACCGCCCGGCTGACCAGATACGCGCCGCGCAGGTTCACGGCGATGCACCGGTCAAAATCGGCGGGCGACGTTTCGTGCAGCCGCCCGGCAGGCATGACCGCCGCGTTGTTCACCAGGACCGTGACCGGCCCGAAGCGCTCCGCGAGGCGCTGCACGGTCCGCGCCACCTGGCCCTCGTCCGCCACGTTGCAGCCGAGGCCGAGCGCTTCCCCGCCGGCGGCGCTGATCTCGCCCGCGACCGCCTGGGCCATCGACTCGGCGATGTCCAGGACCCCGACCTGCGCGCCTTCCGCCGCGAAACGGTGGGCGATGCCGCGCCCGATGCCGCCGCCCGCCCCGGTGACCAGGGCGACCTTGCCTTTGAGTCGTTGCATGGCGACCTTCTCCTGAGCAGTCCCAGCCCATCCCCGCCCGACACACGGCGAGGGACTCTATGCCCATTTTGCAGCCTGTCATGAGAATTATAGCGCTGACGGAGCGACGGGTGGGAACGCCTCACCCCGACGCCTCTCGGCAGCAGGCGGACGAGGCCGACGGACGAGGCCGACGGACGAGGCAGGCCTCGTCCCTACGCGAATGGTGTACGCGAACCGGTGTAGGGACAACGCCTGCGTTGTCCGCCTGCGTTGTCTGCCTGCGTTGTCCGCCTGCGTTGTCCGCCTGTCGCTTCTTCTGGACGGCAGCCTGACAGTGGCCACCTGCTCAGCGCGCGGCGTGGGTGCGGGCGGCGAAGGCGACTCCCACCGAACCGAGCAGGTAGCCGCTGGCCAGAAAACCCAGCGTGATCACGGCGACCAGCCCGACAAGCGCCACGGCCAGCAGGGCGATGGCCAGCACCGCCAGCGCGCCGCCCAGGTTGCTGATCAGGCTGAGCGCGCCGAGGAAGATGACCAACGCGACGATGACCACCAGCCCGACGACGAAGGTCACGGCGCTCTCGTACAGGTACAGGGTCAAAAACAGGCCCGGCCCGCGCTGCAGGTCGCGGATGCGCTCGCCGATGTCCAGGTAGCGGTAAAACTGGTCGGTCTGCGCATAACGGGCGTGGCCGGAGCCGAGCAGGATGCTCGTGGTGGAGCCGTACAGCCCGACGAGCGCCAGGCTGACGCAGCGCAGCGTGTTCAGCACGTCCTGCCCGCTTGGCCCAACCGCCGCCGTGGCCAGGATCAGGCAGCACAGGCCGAGCAGCGCGGGCGAGAAGTACAGGCCGGTCGCGACGATGGCCAGCAGACCGCGCACGGCGACGTCGCTCCAGTGATCCCAGGTGGGCAGCGGGAACGGGTCGCCGCGCATCACGTTGCGCGCCACGCTAACCGCGTAGCCGGTCCACAGGATCAGGTTCAGGCCGGGCACGAAACCCAGGATGATCAGGACGATGAGCTTGCTGGCCCACTGGCGGTCTTCAAAGACGAACGAGACGGAACGGCCCAGGTCGATGCTCATCGGCGGTCAGCGCCCCGCGTCCTCGGCCATGTGGTGCAGGTAATCGTCCAGCGCCTCGAACGTCAGCGCGCCGATGTGCTTGAAGCGCACGACGCCTTCCGGGTCGACGAAGAGCGTGATGGGCAGTTGGTACGCGCCGAACTGGCGGCTGATTTTGCCCTGCGGATCGAGGACCGCTGTCAGGCTGAGCGCCATGTCGTCCAGGTACGCCTGGACCGCTTCCGCCGATTCGTTGAAATTGACCGCCACCACGTCCACGCC
>JADZBY010000495.1 GCA_020851855.1 Anaerolineae bacterium | reverse complement strand
CCGGCTGTAATTCAGCTCGCGCAGCACGCTGGCGGCGCGCACCCACTCTTCGATCTCGCGCCATGCCCGCTCGTGGTACTGGTTGGCGTGCCCGTCCACCGGCCCCAAGAGGCCCGACACGACGTTGAACTGCACCTGGCTCCGCGCGAAGGCATTCGAAATCTCCGGCACGCAGCACGCGCAGCAGTTGGCCAGCCACTCGCCGGTATCCGTGTCGGGATAGTTCAGCGCGGGCGACGGCTGCAAGTTCAGGATGAGCACGGGCGCTTTGCGGCGCTGCACGGCGGGCAACACCTGCGACGAGGTGGCGTACGTCCCCACGTAGCAGATGATCAGGTCCACGTTCTGGCTGGCGAACAGGTCGCCTGCCGCCTGGGCCGCCGGGGCCGTATCCACCAGCCCGGCAGAAATGACCTGGCTGCCCATGGCGGCGATGCGCCGCTCGATGTCGCGCTGGTAGCCTTCCAGCCGCTCTTTTAGCCCGTCAAACTGCGGCCAGTAGGCGGCCAGACCGATGCCGAAGATGCCGATTCTCGCTTGTTGCGGGGTCATCGTTCAGTCCTTGTGCACACGTAATCTGGTTTCAAGTTCAGAGGCTCAATTCTCAGTGCTGCCACAGTTCATGCGCCTCACCCCCGGCCCCTCTCCATGCCTACCACCCCAGAGGGGACCCCGGCAGTCATAGACAGGGGAGTCCGCCGGTCTTGCCGCCGCGTAGTTCCCCTCTCTACGCGGTACTCCGCGTGGAGAGGGGATAGGGGTGAGGCGCTTCCGCTCAGTCCCCCGCCCGGCCACGCACCAGCCGCCCCAACCCGCCCACGCGCAGCTGATCCAGCCCGACAGCCAGCAGCAGGACGACGCCCTGCACGATCTGCTGGTAGTCCGACGACAGGCTGAGCAGCACCATGCCGTTGTTGAGCGCGCCCAGGATCAAGACGCCGACCAGCGTGCCGAGCACCGCGCCTTTGCCGCCCGCCATGCTCGTCCCGCCCAGCACCACCGCCGCGATCACGCTCAGTTGCATGTCTCCGGCGGCTTGCGGCGCGGCGGCGTACAGGCGCGAGGTGAGGAATACGCCCGCGACGCCTGCGCTCAGGCCAGACAGCACATAGGACAGCAGCCGGTAGCGCTTCACCCGCAGCCCGGCCAGATGGCTGGCTTCGGCGTTGCCGCCCATGGCGTACATGGCCCGGCCATACGTCGTGTAGCGCAGCACAAACCAGACCAGGATGAACAGGATGAACGAGGCGATAACCGGCACAGGGATGCCCAGCACCACGCCTTCGCCCAACCAGGCGAAACTCTCTTCGTACACCGGCACGGTCAGGCCGTCGGCCAGCACGAAGGCCAGTCCCCGCGCCAGCGACATGCTGCCCAGCGTGGTGATGAAAGCGTTGATGCCCACATAGGTGACCATGACGCCGTTCAAGAGGCCCATGAGCAGCGCCACGACCAGGCCCAGGCCCGCTGCGCCCCAGATGCCCAGCGTGCCCTGGAATTGCGCGATGACGATGCCCGTCAGCGCCGCGACCGCGCCCACCGACAAATCCAACCCGCCGCCGATCATCAGCATCGTGGTGAAGACGGCGATCATCATCATCGTCGAGCTGGCCAGCAGCAGGTTCAGCAAATTCTGCGGCTTCAGGAAGTGGGGCGAGAGCAGCGCCATGCCGCCCACGATGACGATCAGGATCACCAGCAGGCCCGCGCCTTCCTGCAAGCGCCGCCATGCCGGTATCGCCGCGCGAGCCGGGCCGGGCGAAATACGCTCTGCACGCCCTGCGTGGTCCGTCATGCCTCACCTCCCGCCGCCGCGTGCAGCAGCGTGGCCTGGTTGGCTTCCGCCCCGGAAAACTCGCCCGTGATACGGCCCTTGTACATGGTCAGGATGCGCTGGCTGACGGCGAGCACTTCCTGGATGTCGGACGAGACGACGAGGATCGCCAGACCTTGCGCCGCCAGCGTGCGCAGTTGCTCGTAAATGTCGGCGCGCGCGCCCACGTCCACGCCCCAGGTTGGCTCGTTGAGCAAGAGCACCTTCACTTCGGCTTCCAGCCAGCGCGCGAGCACGACCTTCTGCTGGTTGCCGCCGCTCAGGTAGCGCGTCTTGACTTCGGCGTCGCCCGCCATGCGGATGCCCAGGCCGTCGACCCAGCGCCCGACGCGCACCCGTTCCGTTTTACGCTGGAAGATGCCCAGCGGCGCAAGGCGATTCCAGTTGGCGAGCGTGACGTTTTCGCGCACGGCCATATCCAGCACGAGGCCCTGCCCTTTGCGGTCGATGGGCACGAAGCCGATCCCGGCGCGGCGGGCGTCCTGCGGGCTGCGGATGGCGACCGGCTGCCCGGCGACGGCGATCTGGCCGGCGTGAATGCGCTCCGCGCCAAAAATGGCTCGGCTCAACTGGGCGTGGCCTGCGCCGAGCAGCCCGAAAATGCCGACGATCTCGCCGCGCCGGACGTCAAGCGATACGTCCGCAAAAGCATCGTCGCGCGTCAGGCCGGACACGGACAAGACCACCGGCTCGCGGCTGTGGTCCGCGCCGTTGGACCCGCGCTCGGCGTCAAGCTCGCGGCCCACCATCATGCGCACAATATCGCGCTGCGTCACGTCGCCGATGGCGTGCGCGCCGATGAGCTTGCCGTCGCGCAGCACGGTCACGCGGTCCGCGATGCGCGGAATTTCATCCAGCCGGTGCGAGATGTAAATGAGCGCCACGCCCTGTTTGCGCAGCTCGCGGATGATGTCGAATAGCAGATCGACCTCATGCGGCGTCAGGGCGGCAGTCGGCTCGTCCATGACGATGATCTGGGCTTTCACCACGAGCGCCTTGACGATCTCCACAATCTCGCGCTCGACGACGCTCAGATCGCGCATCAGGGCGCGCGGCGAAATGTCCACCTTGAGCAGCTTCAGATACTCGGCGGCTTTGGCGTACACCTGCGGCCAATCGACCATCCAGCCACGCAACGCCCCGCTACGCTTTGGCAAGTGGCCGAGCAGCAGGTTTTCCGCGACGGACAGTTCAGGCGCGAAATGCTGTTCCTGGTAAATCATGCGGATGCCGTGCGCTTCGGCGTCGCGCGGCTCGTTGAAGTGCACCGGCTGTCCGCGCATCAGGATCAGGCCGCTATCGCGCTGGTAGTCGCCGTTCAGAATCTTGATCAGCGTCGATTTACCCGCGCCATTTTCACCGAGCAGCGCCAGCACTTCGCCCTCATGCAGCGTGATCGACACCTGATCGAGCACGCGCACGCCGAAAAAGCTCTTCACAATGTCGCGCATCTCAAGCAGCAGCGGTTTGTCGCTCGTGGCCGTGGTCGTCATCGTCATTTCCTCTGCCCGAACCGCTGGCGCACCTGATCGAAGCCGACCGCGAAGAGCAGCACCAGGCCGCGCGCCACGTCCTGGTAGAACGAGGACACTTTCAAGAGCACCAGCCCGTTATCCAGCGTGCGCATGATGATCACGCCGATGAGCGTGCCCACCAGCGTGCCTTTGCCGCCGGATAGGCTTGTCCCGCCCAGCACCACGGCAGCGATGACCGTAAATTCCAGCCCGACAGCGGAGCGCGGCGCGCTGGAGCCGAGCTGCGAGACGTTGATCAGGCCGCTGACCGCCGCCAGCACGCCGCAGATGACGAACGTGGCGAGGATGTGCCGGTTCACGCGGATGCCGGACAGGCGCGCGGCGTCCCGGCTGCCGCCGATGGCGTACAGGTTGCGCCCGAACGCCGTGTGGTTGAGGACCAGGAAGAAGATGACATACAGGGCCAGCATCAGGATCAGCGAGAAGGGCACGCCGGCGATGCTGCCGCGCCCGATGAACTGGAAACCGGGATCGTTCAGCAGGTTCGTCTGCCCGCCGCTCAGCACAAAGGCCAGCCCACGCGCGATGGAATACGTGCCCAGCGTCGTGATCAGCGGGTTGATCTTCACGCGCGTCACCAGGAAGCCGTTCAGCGCGCCGATCAGCCCGCCGCTGATCAAGCCGATGATGGCGCACACCCAGATGTTGTTGACGCCGCCTTCGAGCAGCAGCACACTCGTCACCACGCCGGTCAGCGCCGCCGTCGCGCCGACGGAGATGTCCACGCCGCCTGCCACCAGCACGAGCGTCTGCCCGATGGCCGCGATGCCCACGATGGCGATGGTGCTCGCGATGTTGACGACGTTTTCCCACTTCAGGAAGTTCGGCGTGGCCAGGCTGAAGACGAGGACCATCATGGCGAAGATGGCCAAGAGGCTCAGGTTCGTGGTCATGGACATGCTCAGGCGGCGCGGGGGCGCTTTGTCCTGGCTGCCGTTGGCCGGGGGAAGCGTGTTGCTTGTCGCGCTCATGGCCTTCTCGATGTGCGATGCTAAGCCGACCCTCAACGATCCTCACTTCCCCCGGCCTCTGACCCGCCCCTTTGATGCGCCGTTCGGGGTGGGATGGGTGTGTGGCCCTTCAGAAGTGATTTCCCCCTCTCCTACGCTGTACTCAGCGTGGAGAGGGGGCAGGGGGGTGAGGCCACAAGTTCAAAGCGGCCTCTCAGGAACCGCTTAGCTGGTCTTTTCCGCGCAGAACTCCGGCCAGCTTTCGGCGTAGTATTCGCACAGGTTCTCGGCGCTGACGAACACGTGGTCCACGTACACCGACGGCGGGACCGGGCGGCACTCCAGCACGTCGATCATCGCGGGCAGCAGCTTCAGGCCATAGTTCTCCGGGAAGTAGGCCGTCGCGCCCAGGTAGCGGCTGTTCTCTTTGATCATCTCTTCCTGGCCGGACGGGTCCGCGTTCTGGCCGACGACCATGATCTGGTCGCCGCGCCCGGCGGCTTCCGCAGCGGCCACCGTGCCGATGCCCGTGCCGTCATTGATGGTCATGGCCACGATGCGCGTGGCGTCCGGGATGCCGGGCAGCGTATCGCTCACCACGCGGAAGGATTCTTCCTGCGTATTCTTGCTGTCCAGGTGGAAGATCTTGTCTTCGGGCAGCGGGTTCTCGACGTTTTCCTGGAAAGCGTCCAGCATACCCTGCATACGGGCTTCGGGGATCGGGCCGGACTGCGGCAGTTCGAGCATCAGCGCCGCATCGACCTGGCCATCCCAGTTTTCGTTGACCCAGTTCGCCAGTGCCTCACCGGCAAGCTGGCCCGCGTAGTAGTTGTCCGCGCCGAAGAAGATCGCGCCGGGCATGGGGATGTCGATGGCGAAGACCGGGATGCCCGCCGCGCGCGCCTTGGCCATGATCACGTTGCCAAAGGCCGCATCCGTCTGGAAGTGGATGATGCCGTCCACGCCCTGGGTGATGAAGCTCTCCGTATTGGCCAGCGCGGTTGCGCCGTCCAGCTTGTTGTCGGCCAGCACCAGCTCGACGTTGCCAGCCTCTTCCGCCGCCCTGACCAGACCTTCACGCACCAGGCGCGTAAATTCGATGTCTTCCGTCAGGTTGGCAAAGCCGATCTTGTAGCTATCTTTGCGCGTGGGGCAGTCGTCTTGCGCCTGGGCCACCGGCGAGACGCCAAGTCCAGCCGCAGCCACGGCAAAGGTGAAGATGAACACGAGGGCCAGAAGCTTTACGAATGGGCGGTTCATCGGTTGTCTTTCTCCTGAAATCTCTAGGCCAAAGGCAAAGGACGTGACGCGAGTTGGCGATGGTCACCGTGTGTTTTTGCGGCGTTTACGCGCGGGACACCTCCTCATCGTGCGCCGTGTGGGCGCGTGCCGGGTGCAGGGCAAGGGCGGTGCGAGTGTAGGATGTGAGCGATGTGGTTGAAGGAACACGACAAACCGGGCAGGGCCGGCGGGGAGTGGCCTGCGGAGTACAATCATTGCGTAATGGCAGCCCGTTGCGGGTCAGGTTCACGCGGTGATACATGCGCGCCGCCTGTGGATTGTTGAAATCTGGCGAAATCTGTTACAATTTGTCGAAAGTATAGCATGTCCGTCAAACAGTGTCAATAAATCGGCAAGTTTCACAAACAAGGGACGGGCGATCCGGCATGGAGCATCCCATCACCACGTTCGAGCGCCGTCAATCCATCCTGCGCTTGCTGCAAGCACAATCCAGCGTGCACGTGGGCGAACTGGCCGAGCGCTTCGGCGTGTCCGAGGGCACGATCCGCAACGACCTGACCGCGCTCGAAGAAAGCCAGCTCGTCCTGCGTGTGCGGGGCGGCGCGGTGCTGCGTGAGAGCCAGGGCGCGCTCTCGACGCTGGCCACCCAGGCGCGCATCAACTTCGACGCCAAGCGCCGCATCGCCCAATGGGCCGCCGACATGGTCGAAGATGGCGACGCCATCGCGCTGGACGCCAGCACGACGGTGTTGAACATCGTGCCGTTCCTGCAAGAGCGCCGCAACCTGACCATCGTCACCAACGGCATCGACGTCTCGCGCGAATTGGCGCGCCATCCCGGCCACACCGTGATCCTGGTCGGCGGCCAGGTGCGCTCGGACGGCAACGCCACCACCGGTACGCTCGGTGCGCCGATGCTGAAAGACCTGTTCATCAGGACGGCGTTTGTCTCGTGCGTCGGCCTGACCTTCGAGAGCGGCCTGACCGAGTCGGACATTCAGCAAGCGCAGGTGAAGCAACTCCTGATGCGCTCGGCGGCGCGCACCGTTGCCCTGGTGGATTCGAGCAAGTTTGGTAAGCTGGCGCTGGCTCCCTTCGCCTCGCTGAGCCAGATCGCGCACATGGTCACCGACGACGGCATCGACCCGGCGGTCGTCGAGAAGTTGCGCAGCGCTCGTGTGGGCCTGACGATCTGCGGCGAGGATGCCGTCGACTCGTACCCGCCGCACACCCCGGAGCGCAAGGCATACACCATCGGCTTTGCCAATCTGAGCGAAGACATTCCCTTCGCGGTAGACGTGCGCCGGGGCCTGGAGCGCGCCGCCCAGGATGCGAAAAACGTCGATCTCGTGCTGGCCGATAACCAGCTCAGCGGCGAGGTGGCGCTCGGCGTGGCCGATCATCTCATCGCGCGCGGCGTCGATCTCGTCATCGAGTACCAGATTGACGAGAAGATGGGCAGCGTGCTCATCGACCGCTTTCAGCGCGCCGGGATTCCGGTCATCGCCGTCGATATTCCCATCGTCGGCGCGACGTACTTCGGCGTGGACAACTACCGCGCCGGGCACATGGCGGGCGTGGCGCTCGGCCAGTGGATCGAGCAGCACTGGGGCGGCGCGGCGGACGGACTGATCGTGCTCGAAGAGCCACGCAGCGGCACGCTGACCTCGGCGCGCATCCAGGGCCAGCTGGACGGACTGCGCGAGATCGTCGGGGATGCGCTGTTGGCGCGCGCCGTGTACCTGGAGAGCGGCAATACGCGCGAGATCAGCGAGGCGAACATGCGGGACGCGCTGCGCAGCCTGCCCGACACGCACCGGCTGGCCGTGATCAGCTTCAACGACGACGCGGCCATCGGCGCGCTGAACGCCGCACACCGCGCCAGTCGCGAGCAGCATGTGGTGATCGTCGGGCAGGGCGCGGATCGGCGCGTTCGGCAGGAATTGCGCCAGCCCGGATCGCGCATCATCGGCTCCACGGCCTACACACCGGAGCGCTACGGCGCGAAACTGATCGATCTGGCGCTGCGCATCCTGCGTGGCGAGCCGGCGCCGCCCGCCGTGTACGTCGACCACGTCTTCATCAACGCCGAGAACCTGGACCTGTACTATCCGGACTGAGAGAGGGGGAACGGCGTGGGTTTATTCCCCTCGCTAAGTACAAACAGGTAGAAAACTACGGATGAGAGCCGATAATGGACAAAACCGACTCGGGTCGCGCATTGCAGCGAAGGAAAAAGTGGGCCGCTGCAGCCAACAAGGCCTTAACAGATTCGAGGCATTCACAATGGGTGACTTCACGGCGGAATTGTCGCCACAGGCGCTCAATCGGGTTCAACCAGGGACTGTAGGTTGGCAAGTAGAGCAAGACCAGACGGCCAGCGGCCCCGCGTACTACGGCCTCAATTTCATCGTCTTGATGGGTGCTGGCATTGTCCCAGGCGACATAGATAGAGCCGGTGGGATGTTTGTCCAGCAATCGCCGCAACAGCTCAGCAATCTCACGCCGACGTTTGCGACGGCGAAAGATAACCTCCGTCTCACCCGTATAGTAATTCACAGCCCCAATACCATAGTGCCTGGTCGGCTGACCCGGTGTTGGAATCATGATTTGCTGGCCCTTGGGCGACCACATGGCGTGTAGGGTCGGAAACCAACTGACATTGAATTCATCCGCATAGTAGAAATGATCCGCTGGCTTCACACCGGTGCGGGTGGCTTCAACCGTCTTTTTTTAACCCTGTAGTCTGGGTCCGGACTGCTGATCTTGTGCTGAGGCCGACTCAGCACAATGTCGTGTTTGGCCAGGTGCGAGCGCACCGTCTCGCTACCCACTCGGATACCGGTCTGTTCCGCTAGATAGTCCGCCAAGCGTTGCAAGGTCCAGGTCGAGAACGGCAAGCCCATGCTCCGAGGCCGCCGTCGCACCGTAGCCACCAGGGTCGTCGTGTAAGCCTCCGTTACCTTCGGCCTGGCTCCTGGGTGCGGTGCATCCCGTAAGCCTTCGATCCCTTCGGCCACATATCGCTTGAGCCATAAGCGAACCGTATTCTCGTCGTGCCGCACGACTTCACTGATTGCGCTGGTCGTCCAATCTCTTTCGGCAGCCAGCAGAATGATCTGCGCGCGCGTTCGCATCCGCACATCATCCGTCGTCCGGTATAGCTGTTCCAGCGCTTCAAGCTGGTCACTGCTTTGGGGAGGCTACTTGATCGCTTTCATCGTCTTCTCCTCCCCACAGTCTACTCCCGGAACTTTCTTTTTGCTTGTACTTAGATCGAGCAACCGCGCGATATTCTTTCCCAGGATCGCGTCTTGGCTATCAGGGGAGACCTCTCCCTCAAGCAGCGCGCGATATTTAGCAAGCTCAACATGCATCAGCTCAAAGGGCGTGTCACTCCCGAAGCACACACGCTCGGCGCCCACAGTCTTGACCGCCTTCAGGATATGTGGCGCGCGCACGGCGCTGCCGATAGCGGTGATGTTCTGATACTGCGCCAGCACCTCAATAGCCGCGTTGGAAAGATCGGCGAAGCCAACACCACCCATGTGCACCATCAGGAATTGCAGATCAGGATACTGCGCCGCGAGCTTGCTCAATCGAAACGGATGTGTTGCCTCAAAAGCATCGGTCCCAATATGGAAGGCAATTAACCTGCCGGTGGCCGCAATCATGTCCACAAGTGGCAAACTGAGCTGTGGATCGTCGATGTAGAAGTTGTTCTGGGCACCATTCAGTTTGACCCCGTAGAAACCGTAGTCTTCTATGCAACGCCGGATCATGTCCTTCGACTTGTCGATGCCCAGGTTCGGGTCGGCCCAGCCAAACGGCAGAATCCGGTCAGGATGCGCCTTCGCTGCCTCATAGACGTAGCGATTTGCGTCGTCGATGTGGCGAAGATAGGGCGGTTGCAGCCAGGTCAGCGCCTTGTCCACGCCAGCGCGGTCCATGCGTCGGAGAAGCTCATCCACACCAATGCTCACGCCCGCTTCCGACGTCGGCGAGATGTGGACATCTGCATCAATGATCATCGTTGTGTTCCTTGTCATCGCGGTACATAGTGCTTCACAGCATAAGGGCGTCTTTGAGGTTGTCCCCCATAATCAGGTCGCGCTCCGCGTTCGATAGATCGCGCAGAAGCGCCCGCATCATCGCCAGCATGACATGCATAAACTGGAACGGCGTGTCACTCGCGTAACAGACGCGGTGCGCACCGATTGTCTCCACCGCTTTAAGGATATGGCGGGGGTGGGCCTCGCTGGCGATGAGCAGGATATTCGGCTCGGAAGCAGCCACCTCGATGGCCGCTTCGTGCATGTGTTCATCGGGACGTCCCACACCCCCCATGTGAACCATCCAGACGGGCAGCCTGGGAAAACGTCGCGCGATTTTCTGTACCCGAAAGGGATGTGTGCGCTCAAAGTCGTTGCTGCCACAGTGAAGGGCAAGGATCATGCCCGCCTCGGCCAGCGCATTGGCGATGGGTAGGCTAAGGCGCGGATCATCGATGAAGTATCCGTCGCGCGCGCCGTTAAGTTTTATGCCCCGGAAGTCCCAGTCTTGGCAGCGCTTCACCTCATCAAGAGCACGGTCCACACCGAGGCGCGGATTGACGCCGCCGAAAGGGATCAGCCGATCAGGGTGGCGGGCTGCACTGGCTCGAATCGCCGCATTATCAGCGGTAAATTCGCGTTCGTAGGCGGCCATCGGCCATACAATGGCACGGTCCACCTGATTCTCGTCAAGAAGTCGGACAAGCTCGCCCGCGCCAATCGTGAAGCCGTCTGGTTGCGCGCCAATATGGCAGTCGCCATCAATGATCATGAGGTGTGGGTCCCATCATTGTCAGCCTTACTCGCGCTGCTCAGGTGTTGGAGAACGCTGATCAAGTGCTCCCGCATGGCCTGTCCGCTGGCATCAGGATTGTGCTGGCGCACGGCCTCCAAAATGCGTGTGTGGTAGTGAATGGCGTCGGCCGGACCGCGCATCGTGCGTGATGCCTTACGCTGAATCTGACGCAGCAAGTTCGTGATAGGCAAGAGCAATGTGACGAAGAGCGGATTGTGCGTGGCGACAGCCAACGCCTGGTGATAAGCAGTGTCCGCGCGGGCGAATCCGTCCACGTCATCGACAGAAGCAACCATCGCCTGAAGCTTGCTCTCCAGTTCGGCAATATCGTCATCTGTCGCACGCTCTGCTGCCTTACGCGCCGATTCGATCTCAATCATTTGGCGTATCTCGTAGACGTAATCGAAGGCATGTTCGTCGGCGCTCTGCAACATCAGTAGGTTCAGAGCGTGAGTCAAGTCTTGCGGCTCCAGTTGGGTGACAAATGTGCCCCGGCCCACCTCAACCGACAGCAAACCTTGCTGTTCAAGAGTCTTAATCGCTTCTCGCACGATTGCCCGGCTGATTCCCAGGTGTTCGGCCAGCTCACGCTCTGAGGGGAGACGATCTCCTGGCTTCAGTTCACGCGACATGACCAACTCACGCAGTTGGTTGGCGACCTGTTCGGATAGCCTTTCACGCGACACGCGCATTTCTTGCAGCGGTTTCATGGGAGTGTCTTGCATTTTCCCCAACTTGCGTTTATGATGTAATCAGATGATCGAATGGTCAGACCATCCGATGTTCTCTCTAGCATAATCCATTTATGCGAGGCTGTCAACGCAGCACACGTTGAAGGAGGCTGCACAACCAAAACAATCGGCCACAGCGCTCCGACTAAAGCTTATGCAGCAAAATCTGAAAGGACCTACCGTGATGAAGCATTTGAGATTCGTACTCCTCGTCGTTCTGTTCACCAGCCTCATGTCCGTCCTCCCCGTTGCCGCGCAGGACGACGAAGTAACCCTTCAACTTGCGTGGTGGGGCGGCGATCAGCGCGCGGCTATGTATAACAAGATCGCTGACTTATATGAAGAATTGAATCCCAACGTCACCATCGAACGCGAATTCGCCGGATTTGACGCCTATTTTGAGCGGCTTGCCACTCAAGTTGCTGGCGGCAATCCCCCTGATGTGCTGCACATGCACCAGTTCCGTGTGGCGGGCTTTGTTGACCGTAGTGCTATGCTCGATCTGACGCCGCTGGTCGACGCTGGGACCATCGACCTATCCAAGTTCGCACCGGGAATCGTGGATACTGGGCGCGTAGACGGCAAAATCTATATGGTCACACTGGGCAACTCGGCGCCGGGCACACACTACAATGCGCGCTTACTCGAAGAAACCGACGTAGAGGCTCCAACGTATGAATGGACCTGGGATGATTTTGTCGCGTTAGCCACCGAGTTGGCGGGCAAGCTCCCTGAAGGTGTCTACGCCAGCGCGGATACGGCAAATTCCTTCGACATCGCCTTTGAACCGTACGTCCGCCAGCGCGGTTACAAACTCTTTGAGGGTGAAGCCATCGGCTTTCCCAAAGAAGTGCTAGTCGACTGGTGGACCATATGGCAGACGCTCCGTGAAGCTGGCGCGCTGCCGCCCATCGAACTGACGGTCGAACGCATGGCGGATGGTGTGGAGAACAACGTCCTCGTGACCGGCGACGCGGCGCTCATGATGCTTTCCGGCAATCAGCATCGCCTGTACCAGCAAAACACGGAAGATGAGCTAGGCCTGACCAGCATCCCGCGCGCCAACGATCCTGAAGGGCGCTTTGGCGACGTGGTAGGCGGGGCGTACATTGGCCTGAGTGCATCCACGGAGCATGTCGAAGAGGCAGCTGCGTTCCTCAACTGGTTTGTGAACAGCGAAGAGGCCGCGCGTATTTTCAACGGCGAGCACGGGCCGGTGGGCAATGCCGAGATGCAGGCGCTCATCGCCGATCAGCAGCAGCCTGCGGACAAACGACTGGCCGACTTGATGGCCTTCTACGCCCAGGACGTGATGAACCCGGACGTGCGGCCCAGTGCAGCAGCGGAAGTGGCAGCAGCCTACCAACGCTTCTACCAGGAGCTTGCCTTCGGGAACTATGGCAGTGTTGAAGAAGCGGTCGATGCCTTCTTCGACGAGGCCGAGTTCATCTTGGAATAGTCTGCCGACGCCTGCAGAGATAACAGTTGGGAAGGGCTTGCCCAACGGACAAGCCCTTCACCTTTCAGTTTTCACACCCAAATGAGTCTGGACAGAACGATGGACCGTGTGACTGCCTTACAGACCAACACAACAGCCAGCGATCGTGACACCGGGCGTACGCGGCACTCCCAGCTATCTCGAAAGCGCGCGGAGAACCGTACCGGCTATCTGTTCATGTTGCCCTGGCTGATCGGTTTCTTCGTGTTCACTGCCGGACCAATGCTCGTCTCGTTGTATCTGTCCTTCACCAATTACGACTTGCTCTCCTCTCCGGAATGGGTCGGACTGAATAACTATGCGCGCATGATTGGGCGTGATAATCGCTGGCGCGATGCGCTCCAGGTCACGTTCGTATACGTCGGGCTGGCGGTCCCGCTCCGCCTCATCTTCGCGCTGTCCATTGCCATGATCCTCAACCGCGCTGTCCGTGGCGTGAGCGTGTATCGGGCGATCTACTACCTGCCATCACTGCTGGGTGGAAGCGTCGCAATCGCCGTGTTGTGGCGCGAGCTTTTTGGGTTGAATGGATTGGTCAATCAGGTGTTGGCGCTCTTTGGCATCGATGGCCCAAGCTGGATCGGGCACCCGGATACGGCTCTTGGCACGTTGGTTATCCTGGGCGTGTGGCAGTTCGGCTCGCCAATGATCATCTTCCTAGCGGGACTTAAACAGATTCCAACAGAATTGTACGAGGCAGCGCAGATTGACGGCGCAAACCGCGTGCAGCAGTTCCGTAGGGTAACGCTCCCTCTGCTGACGCCCATTATCTTCTTCAATATCGTTATGCAGACCATCAGCTCGTTCCAAAGTTTCACGCCTGCCTTCATTGTCAGTGGTGGAACTGGCGGCCCCGCCGACGCCACCCTGTTCTATTCGCTATATCTGTACCAGCAGGGCTTCTTTAACCTGCGAATGGGCTATGCATCGGCGCTGGCCTGGATTCTGCTGCTCATTGTCGGGGCGCTTACGGCCATCAACTTCCTGGCTTCCCGGTTCTGGGTGTTCTATGGCGATGAAAGGAAGTGACGATGGTCGAGAAGATCATTGGGCGGCGTTGGCTGACACACACCTTGCTCATCCTGGGCGCGCTGGTAATGGTCTACCCGCTACTATGGATGTTCTCCAGCTCGCTCAAGCCCGGAAATATGATCTTCCACGATCCAGGGCTGATTCCCTCGGTCGTTACCTTGGAGAACTACATTTACGGGTGGAACGCGCTGAGCGAGCCATTCAGCCGGTTCTTCCTGAACTCATTTTTCATCGCCGTTACCAACGTAATCGGCACAGTGCTCACCTCGTCGGCCACGGCATACGCTTTCGCGCGGCTCGAATTTCGCTATAAGCGGGTGTGGTTCGCGCTGATGATGGCGACGCTGCTCTTGCCGACGCAGGTAACCCTTATCCCCAAGTACATCGTGTTTTATCAGCTGGGGTGGGTTGATACCCATTTCCCGCTCATCATTCCGGCCTTCTTCGCCACGACGGCGTTCTTCATTTTCCTGAACGTGCAGTTCGTACGGGGCATCCCGCGAGAACTCGATGAGGCAGCGGAGATTGACGGTGCGACGCGCTTCCAGATTTATTGGCGCATCATCCTGCCGTTGTCGCTCCCGGCGCTGATCACGACGGCCATCTTCAACTTCATTTGGACCTGGGACGACTTTTTCAGCAGTCTGCTGTACCTGAGCGACATCAAGTTGTACACCGTGCCGCTGGCGCTGCGCAGTTTCTCGGATGCCAGCAGCACCACGTCCTACGGGCCGCTCTTTGCCATTTCGCTTGTTTCGCTGGTCCCGTTCTTGCTCTTTTTCATTCTGGCCCAGCGCTATCTTGTTCAAGGCATTTCCACCACAGGCTTCAAAGGATAAACCATGTATCTGCCACATCTCAAAGTCGATTTCGGCAAGCCCGTACACGCATGGGATGGCTTCGGCGTCAACTATGTCGAAGCCTGCCAGACACGCGATTACGACACCTATCCCCAGGAGTACGGTGGATTCCGTTACCTGACCGAGGAGCAGCGTCAGGAAATCATCGACCTGACATTTGGAGAAAGCGGCCTGAAGCCGGGCGTGGTCAAGATGTTCCTGGATTGCTGGCACCAACCGGAACCGGGCGCTGGCTACGACATGAATGCGCCACAGATCAATCCGTCGGCCTACAGCCACGACCGAACCACGTCATGGATGCTGCATTTCGTCACAAATGGTTATGGCAAGGTCAAAGCGCGTGGCGCAGACCTTAAGATCATCATCACGCTCTACGGTCCCCCAGCATGGATGACGCGGCAGAAGTTCGTGCGCGGGCGCGACCTGGACCCGACCTACAAGACCGAGATGGCGAAGTACATGATCGCTTGGGCCAAGCACTTGCGCGAGGTCAAAGGGCTACCCGTCAAGTACATCTCTGTTCACAACGAGGGCGAAGACTGGCCGCGCTGGCCGCTGGACGGTAGTGATGCGGGCACACCCAACCACGACTATAACCTGTACTGGCCGCCGGAACAGGTAGCCGAGTATATGCGCCTGATGCCGCCGCTCCTGCGCGCTAACGAGCTCGACGATGTCGGCGTGACGCCCGGTGAGTGCACCGGCTGGTATCGCTTTCACAGTTGGGGCTATGCCGAGGCGATTGCGGACGATCCTGAGGCCGTCGCCGGACTAGGGCTGATCACGTCACACGGGTTCCTGGGACGTGACATCACTACCGAATGGTTCAACGACTGGCGAAGCGCTGGCATTGACATCGTGCGCGAAAAACGTCCCGACCTTCATGCCTGGGTCACCTCGACAAGCTGGAGCAAGATGGACGTTTTCTTCATTGAAGAGATGCGCCACAATATCTATTCGGCCAAAGCGAATGCCATCATACCCTGGGCATGCATCCAGCTTCAGGACCACTGGACGGGCGGCGATCCAAACCCCGGCACGGCGTTCCGAGTATGGGACTCGGGCCGCTTCGAGGTGACGAAGGGCTATTACTTCTATAAACAAGTCTGCCGGGCGGGCCAGCCGGGAATGGATGTGTGTCAGGTGCAGGCCAACGACCGCAATATCGGCCTAATTGCCTTTGGCCGTGCCGCCACAGCCAATCCGGATGCGATTGTCGTGCTGAATCGCGGTGATGAAGCGCGAAGCGTCCAGATTGCGGTGCGCGGCAGCGCGGCAAGCCATTTCGACGCCTATCGCACATCGCCAGACGAGGATTATGTCGATGTGGGTGCGCTGCCGTTGGTGGATGGCTACGTGCGTGTCGAGCTGCCGCCGCGCTCGGTGACCACACTTTTCGGCAGCTAGGGGCGGCGAAGAACAAGAAGAACAAGGGGGCACCGATGCGGCTGAGTCCGGCGGTGATTGCGCAGCGCGTCCACAAAGAGATCGACGCTCGCGCCCTGCAAGGCTACGTGACCAATGGTCTGATGGCACGCTGGGAAGCAGCGCAGGGCATTGAGTCGGCGCTGCTGGCGCTTCACGATGAACTCAAGCGCTTGCCCGTGCGCGACGGCTGGTCGTACTACGAGCCGTCCGACTTGGACGGCATACGTTCGCTGCGGCCAGCCTCGGCAGCGCTACCCGACCTGTATCTGGCCGAAGAGGAGATTCGCAACAAAATCCACGGCGCATGGCTGGGGCGCGTCGCCGGGTGCATTCTCGGCAAGCCGCTGGAGATGCACTTCACGGCGGACGAGGTGCAGGCGTATCTGGAAGGCGCGAACGCTTATCCGCTGCGGGATTTCGTGCCCTCACAATCCCACGATCCTCGCCGTCTGCGTCGCGACTGCGTGCCAAGTATGCGCGATTATGTCCAGTATGCGCAGGAAGACGACGACCTCAACTACATGTGCCTGGCCGTGAAACTCTTGGAACAGCACGGTCCGGACTTCACCACGCTCGATGTGGGCATGAACTGGCTGAACTCAATCCCGTTCTTGTGGACCTGGGGACCGGAACATGTCGTCTATCTCAATCTAGCGGTGGCAGTCGCGGATCACCAGCCAGAGCATGTCGATCTGGAAGCGATAGCGGGCTATCTGAATCCCGGCGTGGAATGGATCGGAGCGCAGATCAGGGCGGACGTATACGGCTACGTGTGCTCCGGTCTACCGGAGCGCGCCGCCGAGTTCGCGTGGCGCGACGCCTACCTGACCCATCGCATGAATGGCATCTACGGGGCGATGTGGGTGGCGGCGATGAATGCCGCCGCCTTCACACTGCTCGATGCTGAGGCCATTATCCACGCCGGATTGGCGCAAATACCCGCCAAATCGCGGTTCGCGGAGGCGATTCTGCGTACGCTCGACTGGTGTAGCCAGGATAAGGATTGGCGGGTGACTGCGCGGCGTATCCACGAGCAGTATCAGCAATACACGATGGGTGGAGCGATCAGCAATGCGTGCTGCGTCGTCGTGGCGCTCATGGAAGGGTTGGCGGGCGCTGCGCTGCCTGATGGGGGCGCGTTCGAGCGCACCATCACCACAGCCGTGCAATGCGGTTACGACACCGACTGCAACGCCGCGACGGCTGGGTCAATCGCAGGACTGATGTTGGGTGCGGGCCTGCTTCCCGACAAATGGGTCGCGCCGCTGCACGACACGTTGCGCACCTGTGTCGCAGAGTTCGGTCAGGTGAGTATCCGCGATATGGCACGTCGCACCTACGAGCTTGGCCGTGTCGTGCGGTATGCTAAGGGCAATGCGTAATCCTGGGGTCCTGCCGAGATTCGACCGGCTGCACGCGCCCACCAGTCCCTCGCCGTCGAGGTCCCGGGCCTGAAACGCCGCTATCGCTCCCGCTCGCCTGCCATGGCCTTGGGCTTGACCACTCGGCTGTGGCGCGTCGATGACCTGCTCCACTTTCCCCCGCCGCAGGCCGGTTGAGGTCGCGTCGCGGGCGTTTTGCAGTCCAGCGCCGCCCCATTCGGGGGGATTGCGCCTCGCCTCAGCCCGCTTTCGGGCTTGTCCTGGGCGGGCGACCCCGTTTCAGCTCCTCAGACGACCCGGCAACGCCTTCCCGAATTATCCACGGTTCCCGTCTGCTGCACCCCTCCTTTGGGGAGTATAGAACCGATCCTGACATCAAGACGCGCATCTCGCCTGCTTCGGTCCCCACATTGACCGGTGCGTCAGCCTCTGCGTTCGCTCCCGCAGAGGCTGAGGACGGCGTCTCGACCGCCTGTGCGGTGGGCGTCAGCGTGGGCGTAGGCTCTTCCTGCATGTACTGCACGAACCTCACCTCGGCCGGGCCAGTCGAGGTTAGGACCGAAGGCCAGATTGGGGGCAGGAGTTCACAGACCAAGCCCTGGCAACAAAGAAAGAGAAGACCACACCAACACGTGTAGAACGGATTTCAACAGCACATCAGTGACGATACGATGTACAATGGAGTTGGCAAGCCGGTGTGGGACAGACGTCGCTATCTGCCGTTGAGGAGTCCGACTTCTCGAAGGTTTGCCGGACACAAAAAGACGACGTCGAAGGCGAGACTTCGTCGGGGAATACAGCCACCCAGTCGGTTATGTAATATACCTCATAACTACTGTGGTATCTTGTATTGACTATCCATTTAAATCTTCCATTATGCCCCTATGGGGTTACGGGGGGCGTGAAACGGTGCACGCGCTTCCGAGCGTGGAAGACACGGTTCACAGCCTCGTCCAGCGGCTCCATAGCAGCTTCTCCACTGCTATCCCTCGTAGACGCTCAACCACCGCGCGCGATGATGTCATTCGCAAGAAGTACGCTGGCGGCCTGAGCATTCCCAAGCTCGACCGAGAATACCAACTCTCGCGCGCACGCATTCATCAGATTCTGCACCGGCGGCACAGATAGGGGCAATCCGCAGCTTGTGAACACTCCGCCCACCATGACTGTAGCGCGGCGTGTATATTTGCCCAGAGGTTCGCGTTCAATAGTGCGAACGATTACTGGCAACCAATATTGCCAAGTTGCCAGCGCGCGCCGCCTCCTATGACGCGCTCAGGCCGGCAGGAGGTGCTTCCGGCTGGCATGGTCAACGTTCGCGACGCGATTCTGCTGCCGAGTCCTCATGCGTCGCCCCTCATCTGCGCAGAAGACATTCCAGTCAGTGGCAATCACGTTTGCAGTTCGAACGGGCAACGTAGGGACGTGTCTGGCAGATCAGCGGTATG
>JADZBY010000494.1 GCA_020851855.1 Anaerolineae bacterium | reverse complement strand
CTGGACCGCATCGCGCCTGACCAGCGCGGGATGCTGGCGGCGTGGCTGGACTGGATCGCGTCGCCGCCGGGGCCGCTGCGCGCGCCGTGGTACTCGCCGGGCTGGATGGATTCGGCGATAGGCTGGACGACGGAGCAGCTTCACAGCCTGGGCTACGGCGATTACCTGGAAAATGGCGGCATCCAGCAGATTCGCGCCTGGCAGCGTTCCAGCGTGTTCCGCATTCGCACGCGCGCCGGGGAGCTGTACTTCAAGGCCGCGCCGCTCGTCTTCAAACAAGAGCCGCTGATCACACAGTGGCTCTCGGAGTTGTTCCCGCGCAAAGCGCCCATCGTGGTGGCGGTCGATGAAGAGCGCTCGTGGATGCTTATGCGAGCGTTCACAGGCAAGACGCTCGACGCCATCGACGACGAGGCGCGCTTCTTGCCGATGGCGCACAGCCTGGCTCGCTTGCAGGTGGACACCTCGCAGCAGATCGAGAGTCTGCTCGGCCTGGGCCTGCTGGACCGCTGCCCCGAACAGATCGCGCAGGACGTGGACGCGCTGCTGGCGGATTCCGCCGCGATGCTGCCCGGCCAGCCTGGCGGCCTGACCGGCGCAGAGATAGACCGGCTGGCGGGCCTGGGGCCGCAGCTCAAGGCCATGCTCAACGAACTGGACGAATGCGGCCTGCCCTGTTCGTTGGAACACGGCGATTTTTACTCCGGGCAGGTGGCGGACAACGGCCAGCAGTTCACCTTTTTCGACTGGTCGGATGGCTCGGTATCGCACCCCTTCTTCAGCCTCAGCTCGCTGCTTGACTTCCTCGAAGAGACGCGCCCGGCGTTCGTGGCGGAGCATGGCGCGGCGCTGGTCGAAGAGTACCTGGAGCCGTGGACGGTGTTCACGTCGCCGGAGCAGTTGGAGCGCGCCGTCGCGCTGGCCATGCCGCTGGCGCAGCTTCATTTTGCCGTGCTGTACCATCGCTTCATCCTGCCCTGGCTGGAAGTGAAATGGGAGATGGAGCGCATGTTGCCGTTTTTCTTGAGAAAACTCCTTTACTACTTAAGCAGACAAGGGTAAACTTGGGACCCAGTGCGGGCACACACCCGAACGTTCACTAGTACCTAGTACGCCGTCGTGTGCGACCTACCACCCCGACGCACCCTCCAGGCCGGCAGTCTGCCGTTTTTTTGTGCCTCTGCCGCCCGTCTGGTCTTAAGGAGTCATCTGCCACATGCTGAAGCACTTCTTCGAGCCTGAGTCGGTCGCGATTGTCGGCGCGAGCGCCAGCCCGGACAAACTGGGCCACGCCGTGCTGAAAAACGCCATAGAAGGCGGTTATCGCGGTCGGCTCTATCCCATCAACCCGAAGGCCCCGGAAATCCTCGGCCTGAAGGCGTATCCGTCCGTCTCGGCGCTGCCCGAAACGCCCGATCTGGTCGTGGTCGTCATCCCGTACCAGCACGTTGCGGCGGCGATTGAAGAGGCGGGCCAAAAAGGCGTGCGCGCCGCCGTCGTCATCAGCGCCGGCTTCCGCGAAGCCGGGCTGGAAGGCATGAAGCGCGAGATCGACGTGGTCGAGCGCGCCCGCAAGTACAACATGCGCATCGTCGGGCCAAACTGCCTGGGCGTGATCGACACCTTTACGCCGCTCAATGCGACCTTCGCCGCCGGGACGCCGCCGAGTGGCCCGATTGGCTTCATGTCGCAGTCCGGCGCGCTGGGCACGGCCATCCTGGACTGGGCCATGGCCGGGTCGCGCATTGGGTTCAGCAAGTTCGTGAGCCTGGGCAACAAAGCGGACGTGTCCGAGATCGACCTGATGAAAGCCTGGGCCGATGACCCGCACACGCGCGTCATCCTGGCCTACATCGAAGGGCTGCCCAACGGGCCGGAGTTCATGCGCGTGGCGCGCGAAGTCAGCCGCAAGAAGCCGATTGCCGTGGTCAAGAGCGGCATCACCTCGGCGGGCGCAAAGGCCGTGTCCAGCCACACCGGCTCGCTGGCCGGGTCGGAGCAGGCCTACGCCGCCGCCTTCAAGCAGTCCGGCGTGTTGCGCGCCCCGACCATGCAGGACCTGTTCGACTATGCGCTCGGATTTGCCTACCAGCCTTTGCTGCCGGGCGACCGCATCGCCATCGTGACCAACGCGGGCGGGCCGGGCATCCTGTGCACCGACGCCCTGGAGCACGCCGGGATGCCGATGGCGCGCCTTTCACCGGAAACCACGGCGGCGCTCAAGGCGGGCCTGCCCGAAGCGGCCAGCAGCGGCAACCCGGTCGACGTGCTGGGCGACGCCATGGCCGACCGCTACCTGTTCGCGCTGGAAACCGTCGCCGCCGACCCGAACGTGGATGGGTTGGTCGTGATCGTCACGCCGCAGGCCATGACTGAGATTGACGCCACGGCGCGCGCCATCGGCGAGGCGGCCCGCAAGAGCGCGGCCAGCGAACGGCCCATCCCGGTAATGAGCTGCATCATGGGCGAGTGGCGCGTGAACGAGGCCGTCGAGATGCTGGCCCGCGAATATGGCGTGCCGAACTACCCGTTCCCGGAGCGCGCCGCCGCCGCGCTGGCCGCCATGCGCGACTACCGCCGCTTGCAGGCCAAGCCGGAGCCGGTCATCGAGCGCTTCGAGGTCGATAATGACCGCGTGCGCCAGGTGTTCCGCAAGGCGCGCGAAGAAGGCCGCGTGGCCGT
>JADZBY010000493.1 GCA_020851855.1 Anaerolineae bacterium | reverse complement strand
TACTGTATAATGGGCTGAGAAGGATGAGAGGGCACGTGTCACATGGCCGAGATCGTGCAGATTGAGCTTTCCGAGGATGTAGCGCGCCGTGCCCGCGACGTGGCGCGCCAGACCGGAAGGCGCTTTGAGGATGTGCTTCGTACCTGGATCAATCAGGCGGCGCAGAATACGCCAGTGGATTCGCTGCCCGACGATCAGGTGCTCGCGTTGGCTGACGCGATGATGAATGAAGCAGAACAAACAGAGCTGAGCAGGCTGCTGCATGACCAGCGCGAGGGGCTTCTCGACAAGCGTGGTAAGGCGCGGTTGGAAAAGCTCTTCAAGGTCTATCAGGAGACCCTTATCCGCAAGAGCGAAGCGCTTCGCGTGGCGGTCGCGCGTGGACTTCGCCCGCCGCTGGGATAAAGCTGGGTGCCACGTCCTCGCATCGCCGCCGCAACGGATCGCCGTGTTCGGGAGTCCGCTCAGAATCGCTGCGGATATTGCCTGGCTCCGCAGCATCTTCTCCCCATGCCGCTGGAGATCGAGCACATTATCCCACGTTCTGCGTTCGCGCCAGGCGATCCGGCGGCAGATGACGAATCGAACCTGTGGTTAGCGTGTGCGGCCTGCAACAAACACAAGAGCGACAAAACAGCAGCCGTCGACCCTGAGACGGAATTACGGGTTGCACTGTTTAATCCACGCAAGCAGGTTTGGGCGCAACACTTCCGATGGTCAGATGATGGGCTGAGGATCATCGGGTTGACGCCGGTTGGACGGGCTACGGTCCGGGCGCTGCACCTGGACGATGATCCTCGCGCCATTATCACCAGGGGACACTGGGCCGCCGCCGGCTGGCATCCGCCTCAAGAGTGAATCGCGGCCTGACCGGCGTGGCGTCCTGCGCCCAGGCCAGCAGAAACTGCGCCGTCATCTGCACCGCGTCGCCCAGGATGCGCGGCAGGATGGCCCCGACGCGCTCTTCCCAGGTGCTCTCCGTGTTCAGGGCTTTCGAGTAGCTCTGCGTCCACTCCGGGCGGCAGAGCGCCGCAAAGTACGTATCTTTGCTGTGCCGCGCGACGGCGTGGAAATACGCCTCACGCCGCACGCCGTCGAGTAGCGGCCTGTAGCGTGTCGGCGGCTCGATGCGGTGCAGAATATCCTTCACGTAGCGCTCAAAGTCGGTGTGGTAGCCGAATTCCTGGGAGTCCATCCAGGTGAAGTTGGCCGCGTGCATGGGCTGGGTCAGCTCGGTCAGGTAGTGCAGCGCCAGTCCGAGCGCATGCCCGGCGCGCACGTTGTCTCCGCGCGCCAACGCCGCCAGCGACAGATCGTAGAAGTGCATCCCCTCGGTGATGGCCGTCGGCGCTGCCTTGCCCATCCAGTTGGTGCGCGTATCGGGATCGTAAAAGTGGCTGGCCCACGTCGGCACGAGATCACCGATGGGATCGTTGTACGGCGCGCGGTTGTCGGCGTCCCACAGGCCACGGCACAGCCCATCGTGGAACGGATCATTTCCTGCCGCAATCCACGGCTTGACCATCTGGATCACGCGCTCGGCTACCGATCCCTGGTCACGCAGCAGCGCCGCCGACTGATAAACGAGCCACAGGTGCGTATTGCCCGCCGTCTCGAAGGCTTTGGCAGTGTCCAGCGCGGATTCCTCGACGCCAACCTGAAAGCGCAGCGCAATGGACCGGTTGAAAGGCAGCCCGATACGCCACTCCCCGTTTACCCCGCTGCGCGACAGTCTCAGTGCCATCGGTCACTCCTTCCCACTCACTCGATCACGGCTCGTCGCTGGACGGCGGCGCAAAGGTGCGGAGCATATCCGGGTCCCAGGTCACGTCGCCGCGCCGCATATCGTCCACGAGGGCGCGCACCCAGCCGAGTTCAGCTTCGAGCACGGTGCGCAGGTATTCCATCTCCAACAAAAAGACTCTTGGCACCCAATAAGCATTCCGTAAGGCCTTGTCGATACGGGCGATCTGCTGTGAAAGCGCCGCCGCCCGTGTTTCAAGCTGCTGCCGGGCCTCGTCGGCGGGCAGTGCGGCGATGAACGACAACATGGCGGGAAATTCGGGGAACTCCCGCGCCGGCGTGGCCAGCCCATCGCGCATCCAGTCCACCAACGTGTCTCGCCCGGCATCTGTCAGCGCGTACACGGTGCGTTCGGGGCGCTTTTCCTCGCGCTGCGTCTCTTTGACGGCGATCAGACCCGCCCGTTCAAGCTGCCGGATGGTCTGGTACAGGCTTGCCCGGCGCTCGACGTTGATCACTTCGTCTTTGGCGCGCCCTTTGATCAGCCGCTGCATCATGTACGGATGCATGGGCGCTTCGTAAAGCAGCGCCAGAATGGCCAGCGCCAGTGGTGAGCGCTTGAATGGTCGTGACATAGGTATCATTTTACTAGTCATTTCTTGACTAGTCAAGAGGGGATACGCGATATGCCCTGCCAGCGCCCGGCTATGGTAAAATGTGGCGCACGACAGGGAAGCTGTGACCACCGCATGACCACTTCACGCCCGCGCCGGAGCAAAGCCACCGCGACGGATGCCGCCAAGCCCAACGAGGCGGACAATCTGGCGCTTGCCCCACGCAAGCTTGACCCCGACCCGGAAAAGACGTTCGTGCTC
>JADZBY010000492.1 GCA_020851855.1 Anaerolineae bacterium | reverse complement strand
TACTTGTGGATGTGCTCCATGCGCACCAGTTCATTGCCCGTCATCGTCGTCATGGGTCACGTCCCCGCGTGGTGTCTGCGTTCGAGCCAGGAGTGCAGCGCCATCATGCCCAGGATGATCGCGCCGATGAAGATGTTGTAGGCCAGACCGGGCACGCCGATCACGACGATGCCGTTGCGCATCAGGCGCAGGATCAGCACGCCCAGCAAGGTCCCGATGATCGTGCCCTTGCCGCCGCTGAGCAATGTACCGCCGATGACCACCATCGCGATCACTTCCAGTTCGTAGCCTGTGCCGCTGTTCGGGTTGGCCGCCGAGACGCGGATCGAGCTGGTCACGCCCGCATAGGCCGCCATGACCGCCGAGACGACGAACAGGCCGATTTTCGTCCGCGATACGCGCACGCCGCGCGCCCGCGCCGAGCTAGGATTGCCGCCTGCCGCCTGAATCCAGTTGCCCGCCTTCGCCATTGTCAGCACGTAGGTGAAAATCGCGGCGAAGAGGATGAACCATAGCAACGAGGTACGGAAGCGCAGGTCGCCCAGGAAGATATCGCCGACGAGGATGTTTTTGAGCGGCCCGGCGGCGGACCACGTGCGCTGCGGGAAGCCGTCTGTGATGTACAGCGCCGAGCCGCGCACGATCAGTAACATGCCCAGCGTGACCAGGAAGGACGGTATGCGGAGCTTGGTCACCAGGAAACCGTTGACCCAGCCGATGATGACGGCCACCCCCATCGCGATCAGGAACCCGACCTCAAGCGACGTCGCGCCCGTGTTGGCGAACGTCCACATCAGGACGGGCGCAAAGCCGAATACGGAGCCGACCGACAGGTCAAACTCGCCGGCGGTCATCAGCAGCGTCATGCCCAGGGCGATCATGCCCAATTCCGGCGTGAAGTCCAGCAGGTTGCTCAGGTTGCTGGTCGACAGGAACGAAGGCGCTGTCGTGAGAAACGCATCGGACGAGCCGCGCCGCGACGACAGGAAGCTGAAGACCAGGATTTCGATGATCAGCAGGACGAACGGCCCAAATTCCGACCTGCCGACCAGCCTCTGGAAGATAGAAGGCGACGAGCGCGCGGCAGGCGGTGCGTCAATGGCCTGGGGGAGCGAGGGTGATGGCATCGAGTTTTTCAATCTCTTTGGTTTGTGGCTTCGGATAATCGGCGTCAGGCTGGCCATGCGCGCCAGCCCGACGCTTGTTCATCATTCGCGCGCCGGACCGGATACCCGATCCGGCATCGCAATTACTGGCTCATCAGGTCCTTGTAGTACTGGGCGTTGTCCTTGGTGTACATCGTGCCCAGGATGATGTCCGACGGCGCGATGCCGCTCGCCGCCATCATCGCCTGCGACAGGGCCAGGTAACTGGTTCCCAGCGGGTCCTGCCACGTCGCGGCCAGCACGTAGCCTTCCAGGACTTCGTCTGCCGTGTCGAGCGAGTTGCCCCAGCCGACCACCGGAATGTCACCCGGCGCGACGCCGACCTGGTCGAAGACGCGCTTGATGCTGCCCGTCACGAGGTCACCGAGGCCGATGATGGCGTCGATGTCATCCCGATTGGCCGTCAGGAAGTCCGACATGCGGGTGATGATCTCCGCCTGGTCGAGCGTGGCGTCGGTGATTTCGCACTCGATGCCGAGCGGGCCGAAGACGCTGTTAATGCCCTCGACCTCGTTCACCTGGTAGGTCGCGCCGGGGACTTCCACCGGGCACCATACGCGGCTGCCTTCCTTGACATAGCCGTTGTCAACCAGGTACAGCGCCCAGTTGCGCGCGATCACATAGTTGTCGCCGCCGACATAGGCATCACGCCCGCTGGTCTTGTCTTCGGTGTTCATGATGATGACCGGGATGCCCGCCGCGTGCGCTTCGGCAATCACTTCGGTCAGCGCGCCCGGGTCCGGGGTGCTGGTCACGATGCCGGTCGCGCCCGCCGCGATTGCAGCGCGCACGGCTTCCTGCTGGGATGCCACGTCGCCGCTGTGGAAGGACGTGCGGACTTCAAAGCCCGTGTCCTCGGCCCACTGCTCGGCGCCATTCAGGAACAGGACCCAGACCGGGTCGGCGGGAAGGCCGTGCGAAATCCAGTAGAAGAGCTTCTGCTCATCCTGGGCCTGCCCGGTGACGGGCAGCGCCAACGTGAGGGCAAACACGAGTGCTACAACGAGGAGGAGGCGTTTCTTGAACATATGTCTATCCTTATTCAATGTGACTCACGCGCGATACCAGCGGTGTGTCGACCCGGCAAAACGTCGCCAAATGGCGTGCGGGTCCGTGAGGATGGGGAGTGTGGTGTGGGGCGACTCCTTTCCAGCGTGGAAAGAGCAGCCGGATTTGCCCGCGCCGCAGACTGTATTCATGCCGCCAGCGCGGTCAACATCCGTACATCCGGATTTTAGATCGGTCGCCAGAGTGAGTCAAGGCGGCGGAGTTGCCTGATCAGGGCAATCGCATCAAAATCCGCCGTTGAGGCAGGAAGCAGGAAAACGCCTCACCCCCTGACCCCCTCTCCACGCGGAGTACCGCGTAGAGAGGGGGAAGCACGCGCCGCAGTCGATCTCCCCTCAACATGCCGTCGGGGTCCCCGACGGGGTTCCGATTGAACGCAAGCGTTCAATGGGTGGTCTGGGGTGACGGACATGGAGAGGGGCCGGGGGTGAGGACGCTTTGATGCGATTGCCCTGCCGCCCCGACGGGCTGGCTGCGATTGGCCAGGAGATAACGCACCCAGGGAAAAAGGCGCGCGGCCACGCAACCAGTTGACAGCCGATCATAATCGTGATATTGTGATCAGCAATTGGTCCGACCACCTTACCGCCAAACCTATCCGTGTACCAATCTGAACGGGCGCGGCGGAAATGCAGCCTACGGGCAACGATGACACATGGCTACTCATCCATTTAGCGCGATAGAGAAGAACTCACTTTCCGAGAAGATCGCCGCCCAGGTGTTGTCGCTGATCAAGGACCGCCACCTGAAGCCCGGCGAG
>JADZBY010000491.1 GCA_020851855.1 Anaerolineae bacterium | reverse complement strand
CCCCAGGAGACGATGAAACGCGCGCTCGAACGGCTCCGCGACCTCATGGCCTGCCGGTGGGCCGCGCTGGTCATGGCCCCGGAGCCGGGCGGCGAGCACATCGTCGTCACCTCAGAACGCGCCCCGCACTGCTGCACGCCTGACAATGGCGTACAGGTGGACCATCTCATCCCAGACTGGCGGGAGCAGCGCAGCCATGTCGTCCGCGATCTGGCCGTGCAGAAGAACCTGCTGCCCGTCGAGCGGGTGTGGCTGGAAGAGGGCGTGCGCTCATACCTTGCGTACGCGCTGGTTTACGGTGAGGAGCGGATCGGCACGCTCATCATTGCCGCCTCATCCGCGCTGACCTTCGTCCAGGACCAGAGCTACGTCCTTGCCGAGATTGCCGACGTCGCCGATAAACTGGCCATCGGTATGCAGCACGCGCGCATGAATGACCAGCTCCGGCGCTATGCCGCCGAGTTGGAAAGGACGGTCAATGCGCGCACGGTGGAGCTGCGGCGCACCAGGGAACAGGTCGAGACGATGCTCGACAACAGCCCGGACGCCATCCTGCTCGTGGACCCCACCGGCGAGATCGAGTCGTGCAATCATGTGGCGTTTGGGCTGCTGCGGCTCTCCGGCAGTGAGGCCCTGCTCAACCACACCTTCCAGACTCTGCTCGGCGCGGGCAACGGCGCTGTCGTGGAAAGCTTCCTGCACAGCGCCGCATCCGAAGGGCTGCCCAAGCGCCTTCAGCTTATGGTGGAGCGCGACGACGGGACGCACTTTGACGCCGATCTCACCCTGGCCCCGCTGGTCAGCGACGGCCAACCGGCGCGCCTTGTGTGCAACATCCGCGACATCAGCGCCCTGAAAGCAGCAGAGCGGCTGAAGGACGCCTTTGTATCGAATGTCTCGCACGAGATACGGACGCCCATCACCGCGATCCGGCTGAACGCGGACCTGATCACGCTCAACCCGGAGAGCGCCGAGGTGTACCTGGGCCGGTTGAAGCGCGATACCGACCGCCTGGCCCACATTGTCGATTACCTGCTCCAACTCTCGCAGTTCGATCAGGAACAGGTGCGGCTCGCCATGCGGCCTATCAACCTGGACGCCCTGTGTGATGAAGCCGTGGCGGACCGGCAGCCGCTTGCGCAATCACGCCAGCATACGCTGCGGTACGTGGCCTGCCCGGGTTTGCCCCCGGCGGGCGGAGATTCCACGCTGCTGAGCCAGGTCCTGGACATCTTCCTGAACAACGCATGCAACTACACGCCGCCCGGCGGTGAGATCGTCGTTCGCGCGGCGCAGCGCCCGGTCGATGGCCGGCTGATGATCGGCGTTCAGGTGCAGGACAACGGGCCGGGCGTCCCGCTCGAAGAGCAGGGGCGCGTTTTTGACCGCTTCTTCCGTGGCTCGGTCGGTGTGCAGTCCGGGATGCCCGGCACGGGCATCGGGCTGGCGCTCGCCAAACAGATCATCGGCTTGCACGGGGGAATTGTCGAGTGTGGTAACCGTGGCGCGTCAGACTCCGGAGCCATCTTCAGCTTCTGGGTCCCGGCGCAGCCCACGTCGGGGAGAAGCAACCTGTCGCCGGTAGCGCATACACACAGCCTGATGGATCCTGCCGCCAGCCAGTGAGGGGCGGGCCGGGCAACGGACTCGACACGATCCATCGGTGTGTGCGCATTTGAAGAGAGGTGGACGCCATGTCTTTGCATCGCCGGACTGTACTGACCGTGACGCTCTCGGTTGTTGTGCTGGTCATTGCGGCCTTTGTGGCGTCCCAGCTGATCATCCTGGGGGGCTTCGAGCGCCTGGAACAAGACGCCGTGGCCAGCGACCTGGAACGGGCTAAACGCGCTCTGGCCGGGGAAGTTGCCCAGTTGGACAGCACGGCAAAAGACTGGGCGGCCTGGGATGACACCTATGACTTTGCGGCGGGCGCGAATGCGGGCTATGTGGACGAG
This sequence comes from Anaerolineae bacterium, assembly GCA_020851855.1. GTDB lineage: Bacteria > Chloroflexota > Anaerolineae > Aggregatilineales > UBA2796 > JADZBY01. The sequence continues at coordinate 623 of JADZBY010000491.1, read as the reverse complement.
AACCTGGGCGAAGATGTGTTTCTCAACCTGCGGCTCTCGTTCCTGTACTACCTGAACGTGGACGGCAGCGTTGTGTATGCCAAAGCGGTTGACCTGGAATCCGGCGTCCAGGCAGCGCTGCCGCGTGGGCTGGAGCCGTGGCTCACCCCCGGGAGTCCTCTGACGGTATTCGCGGACGTGAACAGCCACATTGAGGGCCTCGTGTTGCTCCCGGAAGGCCCCGCGCTCATCAGTTCACGGCCTATCCTGAAGAACTACGGGCAAGGGCCAATCGGCGGCTCGTTGATCGCGGGCAGGTGGCTGGGGGATGCAGAAACGGCCCGCCTGGCCGACCAGACCCAGTTGTCGCTGGCCTTCGTGCCCATTCAGGATGCCGCTCTGCCTGCCGATGTCGCCGCGATCACGCCCATCCTGGAACGGGATGGAGCCGCCTCGCGGGTTCTCGAAGGGCAGCGCATCGCCGGTTACATGCTGCTCAAGGACATTCTCGACGTGCCTGCGCTGGTCATGCGCATCGACATGCCCCGCAGCGTATACGCCCAGGGCCAGAGCGTGCTGAACTACATGGTGCTGGCGCTGCTGCTGGGCGGCGGCATATTCGGTGTACAGACCATCTACCAGTT
>JADZBY010000490.1 GCA_020851855.1 Anaerolineae bacterium | reverse complement strand
AGGTCTTCACGCCCACGCCCCAGCCGCCATCCCGCGCGATGAAGTCCAGCCGCAGCTCGACCTGCGTGTGCAGCCCCTCGCGGGCGCGCAGCACAAAGGCCAGCCGCTTCTCAAGCTCTGTGCCCTCGTCGGCCAGATCGGACAGCGACAGGTACATGACGTCGAGCGGCTGCACGGCCAGATCGGCCAGACTCAGCTCGCGGGGCAGCGAGAACGGGTCATCCGGGTTGCTGCGGAAGCGCGCCAGACAGCGGATGTCTTCCGGCGCGCCGAGCAGCACGCCGATCCAGTGGTTCAGGCGCGGCTCGGCCAGCGCACGCGGCGTCATGGGCACGGCGGGCCACGGGTTCGCAGCGGGCGAGTTCATATCGAAGGCGATGGCCAGCCGGTGCGTCAGGCCCGTGCCGCTGCGTGGCGTGCGCACGACTTCCGGCTCTTGAAAGAACGCGCCACGATTGATCCCTTCCAGGATCGCGCCGCCCCGGTCGAAGTTGCCGCGCAAAACCTGGAACACGCCCTCGCTGAGCGCCAGATCGCCCACGGCATCGAGCGAATCGCCCAGACGCTCGACCTCGTTCTGGATGGCGCGGCCTTCGGGCGACGCGGCAGGCGGCAGGCCGGCGACTTGATACGGGTACGCGCCGCCCTTGCGGAGCAGCGCCTCGCCGTCGAGCACGTCGCGGGCGGCGATGGCCTCGCTGCTCGCGCCGGGTGGCGTGTCCTTTTTCGGATCGACCGCGATCGGGTATTTCTGGCGGATGGGCAAGATGAACTGGTCAAGCTCCAGGCCGGGATGGCGCTCGTGCAGGCCGCGCTCAAACTGGTATCCCAGCAGCGCGCCGAGGTCCTGCCCGTTCAGGATGCCCTCGAAGAACCACAGGGCGCGGCGGGTGCGCTCCGAACTCAGGTTCACGGAGAACGGGCGGTTGTTGTCCGGCCCGGCGTGGGTCAGGTGCGCGTTCAAGAGCACCGCCGCCGTGCCGGCGTGGGCGATGGACGGCATGTGCACGTGCCCGGCGTTGTCCGGCGCGTAGACGAGCGGCGGCGCGCCCGGCTCGTCAAAGCCTTCGGGAATCTCCCGGCGCGGCACGCGCTGGCGCGGCGCGGCGGGCCGCAGGTTTTCCAGCCAGCCGTACATGCCCAGGTACGTGCCGGTGCGGGCGCTGGCCGCCGCCGCGGCGTGAGTCAGGGTGGGCGGCGCGGCCATGCCCATCGCCCGCATCCGCAGGTTCAACAGGCCCATCTGCCACGCATCCAGCCGGTAACTGACCAGGGCAAGGTGCTCGGCCAGCAGGCGCTCCAGCCGCGCCGTGGGCAGGTTCGCCAGCAGGCGCAGCGCGTCGCCCACCTCGCGCAATTCCTGGACCTCGACCTGATCGACAAAAGCCAGCGTCGAAAGGTCCAGGAACTCGCTCATCTTGCGGTTGCCGGTGACCTGGGGCAGCGCCGCGTCGAGGTAGTCCCAGCGCGTCGACTCGCGCGCGCCCTGCAGGTTGATGGTGGTCACCTCACGGCGCGCGGCGAGCGGCACGACGTTTTCGCGCACGTAGAACTTCATCGACGTGTCCCAGTATTCGAGCAGCAGCGCGTGCCGGAGCAGCAGGTACAGCAACGCGCGCGGCGGTGGGATGGGCTTGCCTTCGGCGTCGAGGCCGAGCCGTTGGTCGCGCACGTCGTCTAGTTTGGCCTGCGCCAGCCAGCCGATGTAATTCAGCGCTTGGGCGGGCAGCGGGCGGACCGGCTTTTCTTCAGCGAGCGGGGCATCGTCCACCCACGGGCCATCCAGCACGCGGTGATTTTCCAGGAACGACATCTTGAAAATCTTGGGCGTTTCCGCGAAATCGTAGCCCAGGCTGCTCACCAGCAACTCGCCCAGCAGCTTCAGGTTCTCCCACCAGTGGGTCGAATTTGCGCCCAGGCCCAGGAAGATGGCGTAGTTCCAGGCCACATCGTCATCCAGCGCGCCGCGTTTGTGAAGCTCCGCCGTCGCCGGTTGCAGGCCGAGGATGTTCAGGAATGTCTCTTCCGGGTCGCCGCCGGAGCCAGCGTGTTTGACCTGGGCCTTGAGGTCGTTCCAGGTCTGTTCCATGCGGCGCAGCACGGCCTGCAACTGGACCGGGAAGGCGTCCCGCATCAGGCCACGCACGTTCAGCCGTGAAAATGCCGTCGTGGGCAGCACGCCGTAGGGCTGTTTGCCGATCCGGATGGCGGGCAGCGCCCCGCGCGCGCTCACAAATTCGATGAAGAAGGCGCGCGTCTTGCGGATGGCGTCCAGGTCAAAGACCGGGTGCATCATCTCTTCCATGAAATAACCGAGCGTGGCCGGGAAGAGCGCGGTATTCATGGCGCGCGCCTCGCGTCCATCTTCGCGGTTGCTGTGCTGGATGTGCTGCAACACGTCCGGGCGGACGCCGAGCGCTTCCGCAAGCCGCTGGCCATCGCTGCGGGCCGGATCGTTGGCGGGCAGCGGCGTGAAGAGCGGCGCGCCCTGCTCCACGTCAAAGCTCGTATCGGCGTCGGCGTCTTCGCGCGCCACGCCGGATGGCGCATCTTCGGTATTGTTCGTCGGCGTGCCCTGCGGCACGAGCGCGAAGCCGGACGCATAGTGATGGGCGTCCAGCAGGGATTCCAGCGTCGCCGCCCCTTCGCGCGCGTCGTCGGCAAAGCGGATGCCCAGGCACAGCACGCGGTCGAAGCCGGCGCGCGCCTGGGCGGGCGTGAGCGGGATCTTCAGGCCCATGCCGATCTTCACCGCCGCTTCGAAGTCGGTCAACCAGGCGAAACTCGCGTCCACGACCAGCTTGTCGCCTAGCTGTTCCAGGCTCGGCTGCGCGGCAAGCGGGTCCGGGCCGACGATGAGCGGGTCGGGGATGGGCGCGCCGAGGACGGGCGGGTTGGCCACGCCGCCCTGGTAGGTCAGGATCACGAAACGGTCGGGCATGACGCGGCTGTGCGGGGCGCGCGACCACAGCGCCGGGCTGGGCGGCGGCTCCGGGAAGGCCGGCGGCGGGCTGAGCGGCTGATCGTCGGGCACGGGGGCCGCCGGGCGGTCGCCGGGATTGGCCGGCGTCAGGCTGCGCGCGATCCACGCCGCCCGGTGACGCCCGCAGCGGTTGACCAGCACGCGCCACGCCCCACGCTGTCGCGCGCCGTCGTCGCCTGCGCGCCAGAACTGCTCCCAGTAGCTCTTTCCGGCGACGATCTCGTCGGGCGTCAGGCCGGGCTGGTGGCTGTCGATGGCCACGTCGTCGGGGAAGATGCGCACCCAAAGCTCCGTGCCGTTCGCGGCGGGCATAAAGCGCGTCTCCAGGCGGACGGGCAGCAGCAGAATCGGGTTGGCGTCGTCCAGCCGGGCGAGCTGTTCTTCGGGCGAGGCGAACAGGCGGCCAAACTCGGCGGCCAGCCCATCGGCCACCCGGCGGCGCTCCGTCTGCGCGGCGTCCAGGCGGCGGATTTCCTGTTCGAGCGCCGCCCGCTCACGCAGCGCGCCCGCCCCCTGCCCATCGTTCTCGTTGTCTTTTCCGGCCCGCCGCAGCGCCGCCAGCCGCGCCTCGACCGCCTTGAGCCGCCCCAGCGCGGCCTGCCGCTCGTCGTCAAGCGAGTCGCGCTCGCGCCGGGCCTGTCCCAGTTGCTTGCGCAGCGCCTCGAACCGCTCGTTGCTCATGACGGCCTCTTTTCGGACAGCATCTCGCTGGCGTGCACATAGATCTTCACGGGAATCTGGAGCAGGATGTAGGCCATGTCCGCCGCGTTGGATGCCCAGCTCACCTCGTTGTCGCGCGTCACCGTGTCGGATGGGTCGGTCCCCGGCTGGGCCTGGATCGCGCCGACGCGGTGCAGCGGTTTGGCCAGATCGATGACGCTGTACCGGTCAAATTCGGCCTGCGTCGAGGCGAGATGGCCCCAGGTCAGGTCGTTCCAGTGATGGATGGTCTGCACGCCGTCAAATCCGCCGTCTGGCTCGTCAAAGCCAAAGCGCGGCTCGCCGGGGCGCTCCTGGATGACGAAAAACCAGCCCGCGTCGCCCTCTTCCTTCGTCTTCGCGCCGCGCGCCTCGTCCACGGTCAGGTCAAAGCCGATGAAGCGCAGGTCCGGCTCGACTTTGGCCTTGAAGGCGTGCAGTTTGACCACCTGCCTCACGCGCGCCGGGTCCGCCGAATACTCGTCCTCGTCCGGCAAACGGGTGCGGCCTTCGGCGTCGGGACGGTCCAGCCAGCGCGCCTTGACGGCGAAGATCACGGCGGTCGGGTAGCGCCGGAGCAAGTCACCGCGCACGACGAGCACCAGCCGCTCGGCGTTGCCGGGCAAGGGCCGGTTGTTGTTGTCGCCCAGGTTGGACGGCCTCAGCCATCGGTGGATGGGCCGGATGTCCTTCAGCCGCTCGGCGCGCTCGGCGGGCGTTAAGTCCGGCGCGGGATCGGGCACATCGGACACATCCCAGAACTGGCGAAAATACGAGCCGCGCTGGTCGGTCGGGAACTCGCGCCAGAGCAGCTCACGCGACATCTCGTGATTCAGCCCGACCATGTAGGCTTCGATGAACGGCTGGTTGGTGATGAGCAGCGAGATGGTGTTGGGTGGGATCAGGTTCAGGTTCGGGCACAGGTATTCCGCCGATTTGTCCCGCAGCGGCGCGTACATGGGCCAGGGCAGGTCCGGCGCGGCCATGATCGGCGCGATCCGATCATCCGGGTCGATGCGCAGGTCGCCCGGCAGCGCCACGCGCGAGCCGAAGCGCGCGGCGACGGTCAGGCCGGGATGAAGCTCCTGCAGAATCGCCCGCTGCACCGTTTGAAGGTTGAGCGGGCGCGGCTCCGGCACGGGCGGCAGCGCGAGGGTCAGGCTCTCGGTCAGATCGACCAGCGCCGCACGGAAACTGGCCGCCTGGACGCTGTCCCGCCCGCCCCCACCCACCGCCGGGACGGCGTCGCCGGGCCGTGTCAGCTGGAAGCCGGGCCGGGCGGGCGCACGGCGGGCGGCGGCGGGCGTCAGGCTCGCCCCGCGCATCGTCTCGGCGGCGTTCTGTTGCTCGACCAGCCGCCGCAGGTTGTCCACCGTCGGCCTGAGCGCGGCGACGACGCGGCTGACGACGGCGAGAATGGCGAGCACGATCGGCATGATGGGCCGCAGCGCCGGCCAGGCGAGCGCCAGACAGCCGCGCATCTCCGGCGGCTTGAGCTTGTCCGCCACGCGGTCCATCGTCACAATCGGACCCGGCACGGTCTTGGGCGGCGCGGCGGTGATCTCGCCCCGGTTGAGGCGCGCGGCAATGCTGCCGGGCCGGACGGCGCGCAGATCGCCCACCCGGCGCGCTACCGGGCCGCGCGGGCGCGCCATGCGCCGGAACGCAGGCCGCACGGCGGCGAGCGGCAGCGTGCTGTCCGCGATGCGCTGGCGCACAGTTAGGGCCTGGCCATCCGGCGCAGACAGCGCGTCCACGGTGCGGCGGTGCACCTGCGCCGTCAGGCTGACAAGCTGGGCGGGCGCGGCGCTCTCCAGGTGCTTGCCGTACTGCCGCAGCGACGCCATCCGGGCGAAGCGCGCCAGCCGCAGCAGCCGGTTCGCCTCTTCAATCGCGCCGACCTGCTGCCACGCCGCGTTCATATACTCTTCCTGGTGCTCCTGGATGATGAGCGCGCCGAACCCGGCGGCGACGCGGTGGCGCGGGTCGAGGTTGAGCGTCTCGATCCAGGGTGGGTTGTTCGGGTCGCGCAGGCGGCGCGCGGCGGCGTGCCAGCGTCCGTAAAGCGGCGGCGTCACCACCGGGTCGCCCGGCGCGCCCGGCTCCAGCGATGCCTCGGCCTGGTTCACAAGATCGGTCAGCGCGCTCTGAAATGGCTCTTTGCCGGGCCACGCCGTGGAGCGCGTATCGGGCGTCTTGAGCGCACCTTCCAGGCCCAGCGCGGGCGGATTGGTGATGGCGGGCAGGCCGTATTCCGGGCGCTGCACGTCCATCGGGCGAATCCCAACGCGCGGATCGAGCACACGCGGCTTCAACAGGCGCACCAGGAACTCGAAATCGCCCCGGTCGCCGGTGCGGAACGACCACTCGTAGTAAATCGGGAACTCTTTCTGCCCGCTGCCCCACGCCGGTTGCAGCGGATCGATGGTCGGCGGCACACTCTGGCCCAGCCCGACCAGCCGTCCGGCTTCAAAGGCGGGGATGACGAAGGCATCGTAGCCCCGGTTCGGCTTCAGGCGGCGCGGCGATACCAACCGCGAGATGGCCAGGTCACTGTTGGCGGCCAGAATGCTCGCCAGGTTGGCCACGGCCTGATCGGGACTGTTGTCGCGCGCTTTGATGTCCCGGTTGACGTGCACGTGCGCCCAGGCCCAGACCTGGTCAGGCCGGGGGAACACGTCCGTCACGTCGCCCAGCTTGACGCGCACGCCCGGCAGCGGCATGCCCGGCGCGCTGAAGCGCTCGAACTCGTCGTCGTCTTTGGTGAGCACCACCAGGCACAACCACGGGCGCAGGCGTTCCTGCGGCGTCGCGGCGGCGGGCGTGTAGCGCCACAGGAAATCCTCGTCGTAAAACTCGATGGCGGCCAGGAAATTCGGCTCAAAGCTCACCGTCTTCGGCTTTGGTTCGGTGCGGACCACGGCGCGCTGCTCGATGGCGATGATGTCGCCGGGGCCGATGATCTTCACCTCTCTATCGACCGTGTCGGTGTCGTTGATATTGAGCGTGACCCGGATCGCGACGCGCTCTTGCAGGCCCGACGGCGTCGCGCCCAGCGTATCGGCCTGGGTGATGCTCGACGCCAGCCCCTGGCGCAGCCAGGGCACGAACGAATACCGCGCGAGCGGCGGTTGCTGGCTCATGGCGATACCCCTTACCTCTTACGTGTGCGCCTCGTGGGCGGGCACAACCTGGATCATGCCCTCAAGCTCCGGCTGGGCGGCGATCAGGCGGCGCATGGCGTCCATCGCCTCGAACTCGCTGCCGTGCGCGCCGCCCTGCCCGGCCAGCTTCATGTCGCTCACGCCGACGACGGCAAAGCCGCCTTCGCTGACCTTGACTTTGGCCGGGGCGAGCGCCGAATTGGCCTTGCGGTTCTGCGAGAGCGCCGATTCGGCCACCGCGTTGCCGTTGAGCATCAACGAAAACAGGCTGCTGGCCAGCATCTTGAGCTGGAGCGCCAGCCGCCGGCCCCACCGGTCGATGATGATCGGCTCGTAGACGAGGTTGCGCGTCACGACGCGCCGGAATTTGAACAGCCCGGAGCCTTGCGTCCTGACGCCGGCAGGCATCGACTCGAACGAGCGGCGGCTGAGCTTGTCGGCGTCGCTCAGCTGCTCAAACTGGGCGGGCGCGAACTGCTCTTTGGCCGGGTCGACAGCCAGCGGCCCGGCGGCAGTCGTCACGCCGTTGATGCTGAAACGCTTCGCCCCGGCGGGCTTGGCGCTGCCAAACCGGCTGATCTCGACGCCGAGCGGCACGACTTTCTGCGTCACGGTCAGCGTGCTGAACGGGTGGACCAGCACGGCGTCGGTGATGCCCGTCAGGTCCTTTGTGACGACGAGCAGGTTAAGCTGCGGCGGCGCGGCGGATTGCCAGTTGCCCGGCTTGTTGAGCGCCTCAAGCAAGAGCGGCATCACGTTCACATCGGGCAGGCGCGT
>JADZBY010000489.1 GCA_020851855.1 Anaerolineae bacterium | reverse complement strand
TATGATACTGCGCACTGGCCACGCGGGAGAAACGCCCGCCGTCGCCGCCAGGAGCCGTAGTGTAGCGGTTAACACGTCGGCCTGTCAAGCCGAAGATCGCGGGTTCGAACCCCGTCGGCTCCGCCTGAGTAGAAAAGCCTCTTCCTTCTCGTCCACGGCGATGTTCGTGGACGTTTCGTTTGTCAGCCCAACCGCGATGTGGTAGTTCGCTTTGAGTGAGATCGCAGCGACCCGGCCCTCTTTGACCCACACACGCGCCACAATCAGATTAATCAAGTCCTGCTGCTTCTTGCGATCCCCCAACGTCGCTTCCCAGTGCGCCGTGAAATTGCCGAGAATATCGGCAGCGGTGTGCGATTGTGGGTCCGGTTGTCCATAGTTAGGCCAAGACCGGGACAGGAGACGGGTGCGCGTCAAGCGGAGAAATGGGAGACACGATGTCGGCTCCGCTTGTGGTTGGCGGGAAGCGATACACCTGCTTTGGTGCAAATCAATGCGAATCAGTGTGCATGGATGTGTATCATGCAGGAGAGTGAGGAATGTCCTCACGCAGGTCTCTCGCATACTGATCTCGCAGAACAAGGACTTGACCGATGCAAACGCCCCTATTCGCGGTCCTATCAACGTCATGCTCCCGGCTGCGTTCCCGAACGAGTGCATGGGCTGGTCAGACATGGATGCGCCCGTAGACGGCTCGAAAGGGGCAGAACTGGTCAATCCTTGAAGAGCATCCTCGCCAAGTCCTTCAGAGTGGCTTCGAAAGTCCCATCTTTAAAGCGGGGAGTAGGAGAGAGAGCAATGGACGGCAGCGCGCGGGAGAAGATTACGGATTACATCGCGGATGTTTGTGATAAATCGCCCCGGCAGTGTAATATGTTGCGTGCGAGCGGCGAGGTTTTCCCATGCGCACCCTCAACGACTACATTCTCCAAGCATGTATCCACTCCGGCACGAGCAAGGTATTTCGCGCTTACCAGAACTCCATCCATCGAGAAGTTGCCGTCAAGGTCTATCCGGCCACATACGCCAACCACCCCGAGTTCATCCGCCATTTCGAGGTGAACGTCCAGTTCTACGCCCGCCTGACCCACCCGCACATCGTGCCGTTCTACGATGCATGGCGACAGCCGGACGAAGCCTACGTGGTCATGCCGCTGCTCAACAGCAGTCTGGCGAGTTTGCTCAACAGCGCCCATTGGACGCCGCAGGCCATCGTCCGCCTTCTCGATCAGCTGGCGTCCGCGCTATCTTTGCTTCACCAACACCACCTGGTACATGGCAATCTGAGCGCTGAGCATGTCTTGTTGGATGAAGACCACAATGCCTATCTGACGGGCCTGCGTGTGCTGCCGCACATTCACGAACTGGATGTGCACGCGGCTCACGAACTGAGGCTCGCCGCACACAGTATGGCTGAATCGCACGCTGCCGCTGTTGCCCAGGCCGATATTCTGGCGCTTGCACGCCTCGCCCAAATGCTTCTCGTGCAGAGCTACAAGCGGAATGGCCGTTCTGTGCCCGTCGCGCTTGGCGAGGTGCTGCACACGGCGACGGCGGCAGAGCCATCTCACCGTTACGCCACAATCGCGGACTTCGCCGCCGCCTTGAATGCCGCCTTGCCGGACCGATACAGCGTGTCCCACCAGCCCCTGGTCCATCCGCTGACGAACCGAGAACTTGACGTGCTCCGGCTGATGGTCGAAGGACTGGCAAACAAGGAGATCGCGGAGCGGCTTGTCTTCAGTGAAGGCACAGTCAAATGGTACATTCAACAGGTATACACAAAGCTCAGCGTCCACAACCGTCAGCAAGCCATTCAGCGCGCCCTGCGGCTCGGACTGCTCGCCGATGGACGGCTGTCCGCGTTGAGCGACGCAGGGATCGAAGGCGCGCGCCTGAGTGTGCAGGACTCGCCGTGTTCTGGGCAGGACGTTCGTGCTGTCGAGAACCCTTACAAAGGCTTGCGCGCCTTTGAAGAGCCAGACGCGCCGGACTTCTTCGGGCGCGAAATGCTCCTTGACCAGTTTATCGCGCATATGGCGAGCGCACCGGGCAATGCGTCGCCCCTGATTGTCGTTGGGCCGAGCGGATGTGGAAAATCCAGCCTGATTCGCGCGGGTCTATTTCCTCGGCTGCGTGCGGGCGCGCTGCCCGGATCGTCGAGATGGTTCTTTGCCATGATGACGCCCGGAAGCAGCCCGTTCGCTGCGCTTGCCGCTGCGCTCTTGAAAGTGGCGGTCCAGCCAGTCGAGGATTTGGCCGCACTGCTGGAAGCGGGCAGCCACAGCCTGCCGAGTATCATCGAACGGTTGCTGCCGAGCGGCGACGGCGCGCTTGTGTTGTTCATCGACCAGTTTGAGGAGATTTTTACGCTCGTCGAGCATGAAACGCTGCGAGCGCGCTTCATCCAGACGATTGTGGAAGCCTGCACCGACGCCCGCGACCGTGTGCACGTCGTGGTCGCGCTGCGCGCGGACTTTTATGACCGGCCTCTGGCATACGGTTCGCTGGCGGCGCTGATGCAGACTTCCACACGATTGATAGCGCCGATGACGGGCAAAGAGTTGGAGACGGCCATCACCGGCCCGGCGAAGCGCGTGGGGATTGCCTTTGAGGTCGGCCTGGTCGGCGCGATCCTGCACGATCTCAAGGACCAGGCGGGGGCGCTGCCGCTCCTGCAGTTCACGGTCACAGAGCTATTTGAGCAGCGAACGGGCAATACGCTGACCATTGAGGCGTACCGGCGGCAGGGCGGGGTATCCGGGGCGCTCGTCCGCCGCGCCGAGGCCCTCTTTGGCGAGATGGACGCCGCCAGTCAAGCCGCACTGCGTCAGGCCTTTCTGCGTCTTGTCACGCCAGGCGACGGCTCCGGCGACACGCGGCGGCGCGCACCGCTCGCAGAGCTATATTCCGCCTTCCAAAATGAAACGGTGCTCGACGATATTCTCAGCGCCTTTGCCAGCCGCCGCCTGCTCACCTTTGACCACGATCCCCTGTCGCGTCAGCCCGTCGTCGAAGTGGCCCACGAGGCGCTGATCCGGGAATGGCCGCGCTTCCAGCAATGGGTAGAACAAGACCGGCACAATCTCCAATTGGCGCGCCAGATGCGCGCTGCCGTTCAGGAGTGGCTTAACGCCGGGCGCGACCGCAGTTTCCTGGCGAGCGGCGGACGCCTCGCCCAGTTCCTTGTGTTGAGGGACAGCCTGCGACTCACGCAGGATGAGCGTGATTACCTGGACGCCAGCGCCGCTCACGAGGCCCAGGCCGAAGCCGAAAAGCAGGCGCACCGACGCCGTATT
>JADZBY010000488.1 GCA_020851855.1 Anaerolineae bacterium | reverse complement strand
GGCGTATGAGCACATGCGAGAACGGGATGCCAGCGCGGACGCCGCCGGGCGCGCTGCCCTGGCTGGTCTGATTCTAACATAGCCTGGGGCAAAGCGGAATGAAGAGCCTCACCCCCTGCCCCCTCTCTACGCGGTACTCCGCGTGGAGAGGGGGAAGCGCGCACTGCCCGCCACGCTGCCCACGGCGAATACGCTGGTTGACAGCGTGGATAACGGCAAAGTCCCGGTGAAGGTGTACCGGCTGACGACGGGCGAATGGGCGTTGCACATCGGCCCGAACGCGACCGGCGACGTGCAAGCGCGGGTGTGGCGTGGCCTGCCGCCGACCGGCATGTATACGGTGCGCTACAACACGACGCGCGGAGCGCGCCACAGAACCTTGCCCCGGCCCTTTTGCCTCACGAAGACGGGCCGGGGACGCGGGCGGACCGCTCAGCGCCGCGATGTGAAGAAGGCGTGCAGGAGCAGCCGGAGCCGCTTGAAGAGGCTGAAGGTGTGCTGCTGGCGGAAGACGAGCGCCGCGCCGTGTACGTGGGCCGGGCCGCTGTCCATCTGCGCGATCTCGTCCCGGTGGCGGATGAGCCAGACGAAAAAGTCCGCCTCGGTGCGGTGCGGGAAGCGCGACAGCACGCCTTCCTCACGCACAAGCTGCACGATGCTCTCGTACAGGATGTCGTACCACGCGGCGGCGGCGTCTTCCAGGCTGAAATCCGCCTCGTCAATCCGGCCCAGCGCCTCGCGGTAGCTCTCGATGTGGCTCAAGATGTCCGTGTAGCCGCCCAGCTGTGTGAGCCGGATGCCGTGATCGGGCCGCGTCTCGTCCAGGCGGGTGGATTCCAGAAATTCCTTCTCCTCGGCGCGCAACAGCATCCCCTCGATGCCCTCGTCGGGCGAGGTGTCCGGGATGCAATCGGTAAATTCAAGGACGATGGCATCGATGTAGGTGAAACCAAACTGCCGCGCCACAGAGCAGCGGTGATTGCCGTCCTTGACGAAATACCAGTGCCCGGCTTTGAAGACCTCGATGGCCGGAAAGCCAGCATTCCCGGTGGACAGCGTGAAGGCCGCCAGACTCTCCCAGCGCGGGCGCAGGCTATTATGAAGCGGCAAGAAGGTCCGGGTGAAATCACGATAGCGGCCCATGCTGCCGACGATCTGGTCGAGTGGAATGCTCTGCAGGCCACGATAACGGGTGTTACGCAGATGCAGGCGGCGCGAGACTTCGTTGAAATCGAGAAGCATCTGGCGGTTGTCATCCAGCGACGCGTTGAGTCTTGCCCATAGGGCGGCGCTGCGGGCCTTTCTCCAGTTCTTCTGGGCCTCGGCCAGCCGATACTTTTCTGCGCTTAACGACATCCCTTGTCCTCTCTCGGTCACGTCACAATCGTCCCACCGGCGCTGGCAGGCGTCGTTCAAAGGGTTCACAGGCGACGTACGATGCCCGCACATCTTTACGCGGCACGATTATACTTGTTGCATGAATGGGTCGACGCGCCGATTGGGCATCCAGGAGTGTACCACGATGGCCGCCTTTAGCTTGAGTCCACGCATATTCTCCCTGCTGATCTGCTCCCACGTGGACCGCGACGACGTGACGGGCGGCTGGCGGCTGAATCCGATCAGCCATCTGGCCGTGCACAGTCTGCCCGTACCGCTCGATCTGGTGCTGGTCGCCAACGTGATGGCCCCACCGGGAGCGTATGACATCCAGTTCAACATCTTTCACGCCGGAGAGGCCAAACCGACGCCCCTCACGACGCGCACACGCATCGCCGTCCCGCCCGATAAGAACATCGAGTACATGGCGCGCGTTTCGTTCACGCTGCGCACACAGGGGCTATATCTGATCGAAGCCCGGCTGGATGACGGTGAGGCGTATTATTCCCCGATCCGCATCACGCCGACCTTCAGCGAGGCCATCGACGCCGCGCCCAGCGCCGACGGGCAGGCGTAGGCGCGCCGCCCAACTTCCGGCTTGAACGGCGGCGGCGTTTGGCCTAAACTCCCCGCGTGAGTGGTCCGGCAAACGACGAGCGAGGAGACAGGCCGCACGGTGAACCGCCTGAAAATGCTGCGATGGCTGCTTACCGCCCTGTGTCTGGGCGTGGCGCTCGGCGCGAGCGCGCCCATGCGCGCCCAGGGCGACATGATCCTGTATCGCAACGAGACGCTGGGCATGGCCTTCCAGTACCCGCCAGGCTGGACGGTGCGCGAGACGCCGCTCGCCGCCACGGTGACGGCGGGCACGGCTGCCGATCTGGATGCGCTCGACCAGGGTTTGCCGCCGTCCGGGCTGATCTTCAGCGTCACGATGAGCAGCCTGCGGCAGCTCGGCCTGGCAGGCGCAGGCGATCTGGCCGGCCTGCTCAGCCAACTGGCGGGCGAAGGGGCCGTTGCAGAGCCGGTGCGCTTTGGCGGCGCGTCCGGCGTGGCGGCCACGGTGAATGCGCTCGACCAGGATATGACGGTGCGCACGGCGGTGCTCTCGACCGGCCATCGCCGGATCGCCATTGTGCGCGGCCTGGCCACCCAGGCAGGCTGGACATCCGGCGCACGCGACTGGTTCGCGGTGCTGGCCACCACACTCGGATTCTTCCCACCATCGAGTGGGCTGGAAGGCGACAACATCACGGCGGTGCTCTGGCAGCTTCCTGCGCCGGACCTGACCCACCTGACCGGACTGGCGCTGCGGCCCGGCGGCGCGACGCTGTATGCTTCCGACCGGGAACGCGGCGTGTGGGTGGTCAGCGGCAACGGCGTGCCCGGCCCGGTGGTGCGCCCGGCGGAGATGAGCAGCTTCGCCGGGCTGGTGGCGCGCGAAGACGGCACGCTGATCATCGCCGACCCGGCCCGGCACGCGCTCTGGCAACTCACGCCCGACGGCGTGGCGCAGGTCTTCGTGGGCGGCGTGCAAGGCGAAGGGCGCGGCGAGTTTGGTCCGGACGCCCCGGCGCAATTTGATACCAGCCCACGCGGTTTTTTCGTGCTGGACCAGAGCACGACCGGCTTCAAAATCCATCCGCTGAGCACACTGGGCCGCCCGGCGACGGCCTGGGACTATTCTCAAGAGTTTGGGCCGGTCGATGCGCCGCATATGGCGGTGGACTTTGACGGCAACATCCACATCGTGGCGCGCAATACGAACGGCATCATCCGCCTGGACGCCAACGGCAACATTCTGGCCCAGAATCTCGGCGCAGAAGCGCTGGCCGGGGCCGAGCCGCTGGCGCTCGTCGTGGATGGCTTCCGCAACATGTTCGTGGCGACCAGCGACCGGGGAATCCTGCAACTGGAGCCGGACGGCGCGCTGAAGAACGTGATCGGAGAGCCGTACGACGCCGCGCTGCCGCCCAAGACCGGCCAGATCGCGCGCCCGGTGGCGCTCGCCATCGCATCGGACGGCGGGCCGCTGTATGTGGCAGACGGCGGGCCATTCCCGCAGATTGTGGCCTTCGTGGTAGACGGCAAACCGGCGCTCAATCTCGAGGCGGGGACACGCGACGGCGGGCCGATCAGCCTCGGCGCGCCCGTGACCGGCCAGATCACCGCCGACGCCTTCATGTGGACGTACAGCTTTGACGGGCGGGCGGGCGACGTGGTCACCATCACGCTGCGCGCGGCGGAAAACAGCCCACTCGACCCGTTCGTCGACCTGGTCGGGCCGCAGCGCCGCCGTCTGGTGGCCAGCGACGACGCCAACGCGCCCGGCCTGCGCCCGACGGACGCGCAGATCAGCAACTTCCCGCTGCCGGACACGGGCACATACACCATCCGCGCCACGCGCTTTGGCCGGGAAACGCTGCCCGGT
The DNA here is from genome assembly GCA_020851855.1 of Anaerolineae bacterium. Taxonomy (GTDB): domain Bacteria; phylum Chloroflexota; class Anaerolineae; order Aggregatilineales; family UBA2796; genus JADZBY01. The sequence continues at coordinate 1,632 of JADZBY010000488.1, read as the reverse complement.
GAGGGCATGTTTGTGTTAACATTGGAGCGTGGCGGGTAGGATTCGATCCCCATTCATCCGCGCTTTTTGCAAGGTTTTTCGCGCTGAAGAGAGAGTTTGAGGGCTGCCGGGCGATTACCGGCCCGGCGGCGTGCCTTATCCCTTGTCTGGAGGTCAGTTTGCGACTCGCACGTTCCTTCACCAGCCCCCGGCGGGTGTCCATCCTGCTCGTTCTGCTCGCCCTTGCCGTGACGCTGCTGTTCCCCGGCATGGCGCTGCCCGCACAGGCCCAGGAGCCGGTCGCCGCCCGCGTGGCGATGCTCGCGCCGCTCACCCTGGACCCACAGGCCGTGACGCCCGCCGACACGTCCGCCCAGGACCTGATCGAAAACCTGTTCATCGGGCTGGTGCGGCACGATCCATATCAGAACGCCATCCTGCCGGCGCTGGCGAAGGAATGGCGCGTCAGCGACGACGGCCTGACCTGGACGTTCACGCTGCGCGAGGACATTCCCTGGGTGCAGGTCGGGCCGGACGGCGCGATCACGGCGGTGCGCCCGGTGGACGCCGAAGACGTGCGCTTTGCGGCGCGGCGGGCTTGTGACCCGGAGCCGCCCAACCCGGTCACGCATGTGCTGTACGTCATCGAGGGCTGCCGCATCACGTCTAGCGCCAATCCGCTGCTCGTGGACGACGCCTTCGTCGAGCGGGAGTTGGGCGTGCGCGTCGTGGATGCCCGCACCGTCGAATTTCGGCTGCTGTTCCCGGCCCCTTATTTCCCGGCGCTGATGGCCCTGCCGGAGTTCAAGCCCGTGCCGCGTGAGGCGGCCAACGCGGGCGAGTGGACCGTGCCCGGCGTGATGTACACCAGCGGCCCGTGGACGCTCACCGCGCGGGATGCGGCGCTGGCGACGCTCGTCCGCAACCCGCACTGGCCAGATGCGCCCGCCGGCAACGTCGAGCAGGTGCTCGTCGGTTTCGCGCCGAACATGGACGCCATGGCCCCGTCGTTTCTGGCGGGCGGCGTGGACTTTGCGCGGGTAGACATCCACGCGGCGACGGCCATCGCCGCCTCGCAGCCGAACGCCGTGCTGGCCGTGCCGGGGCAGACCGTCATCCTGCTCGGCTTTTCGGCGGAACTGCCGCTGACGGCCAGCGATGCGTTGCGGCGTGGGCTGGCGCTCGGCATTGACCGCAACGTGCTGCTGGCGGCGCTGCCGCCCGGCGCAGCATTGCCCGCGTGGCGCATGACTCCGCCCGGCGCGTTGAGCGGCCCGGCGTCCGAGATGGACAATCGCGGCTTTGCGCCCGACGCCGCCCGCGCTGCCCTCGAAGCGGCGGGCATGCCCGGTTGCAGTCTGCGCGAGACGCTGGACCTCATGGTCAGCGATGCGCCGGAGATGGTCGCATTGGCGCGCGCCGTCGTGGAAAGCTGGCGGGCGAACCTGGGCTGCAACCCGGCGGCGGTCCGCGTCACGCCCGTGCCGCAGCCGACCATCGACCGGGTGGCGAACGGCACGTACAGTACCATCCGCCGCAATGACCCGTCGCGGCCTGCGCTGTGGCTGTACGCCTATACGCCCGACTATCTTGACGTGAACGCCTGGCTGGGAGACGGCGTGCACTGCCTGTACGGCTATCTCAAGCACGGCG
>JADZBY010000487.1 GCA_020851855.1 Anaerolineae bacterium | reverse complement strand
GCTGGCCGGACATCGCCGCCCGCTGCGACGGGCTGGCGGTGTACGCCGCCGCCGCCGGAGCGCCGCTGCCTTACACGCAGGTCGACTGGACCGCACCGGCGGCGCTCGTCATCGGCAGCGAAGCGCACGGCCTGTCCGACTCCGCGCGCCAGATTGCCGCCCGCGCGGTCGCCATCCCGATGGCCAACCGCGCCGAGTCGCTGAATGCCGCCGCTGCCGCCGCCGTGATCCTGTTTGAATGCCGCCGCCAACGGAGCGGCCCGACACTCTCACCATCGACGTTGTGAGGTTCTGCCCGATGAAGATTCGCGCCATCACGTATTTCACCGCGCTTGACTCCGACCCGGAAAAGGCCCTGTCGCGCGCCGGGGACATGCTGCGCCGCGCCCAGGATGCGTTTGCCCAGGCCGGGCTGGCCGTCGAATCGCGCCGCGTCGCGTCGCAACCGCTGCCCCGCATCGGCATCCAGCCAGCCGGCGCGTCCGCCTTCGCGCTCAAGGTCCAGCAGGCGGCGAAAGCGCACGGCATCGGGTACGTATCGCTCGGCCCGGTCGGTCCGGACGATGTGCACGGCTTTGTGCACGCCCTGCCGGACGTGTTCGGCGCGACCGAGGGCATTTTTGCCAGCGTGGCCATCGCGGACAAAGACGCGGGCGTCGATCTGGCGCACCTGGGCCGCGCCGCCGAGACGATCCTGCGCACCAGCCGCGCCGGTGCGGGCGATGGCCTGGGCAACCTGTACCTGTGCGCCAGCGCCAATGTGCCGCCCGGCTCGCCCTTCTTCCCCGCCGCGTATCACGACGGCGGCGAGGACCGCTTTGCGCTGGCCATCGAGGCCGCCGGCCTTGCCGTGACTGCCTTCCAGTATGCCCGCGATCCACGCGACGCCCGCGAGCGGCTCACCGCCGAGATTCAGGCTGTCGTGGCGCAGATTTTGCCCATCGCGGAGCACCTGAGCATCCAGTTCGGCGTCGATTTTGGCGGATTGGACTTCTCGATGGCCCCCTATCCCGGCGACGCCACCAGCCTTGCCGGGGCGGTGGAATCGCTGGGCGTGGCGATGGGCGGCGCGGGCGTGTTGGCGGCGGCGGCGCTGGTCATGAACGCCATCGAGGCGGCGGACTTCCCCCGCACAGGCTTCAGCGGCCTGATGCTGCCCGTTTTCGAAGACTCGGTGCTCGGCGCGCGCGTGTCAGAGGGCGCGCTCCGCCTGAATGACTTGCTGCTGTACAGCGCCATGTGCGGCACGGGCCTGGACTGCATCCCGCTGCCCGGCGACGTGAGCCTGAACGCGCTGACGGGCATTCTGCTGGACGTGGCATCGCTCGCCCTGCGCCTCGACAAGCCGCTCACCGCGCGCCTGATGCCCATGCCCGGCAAGGCGGCGGGCGATCCGGTTGCCTTTGACTTCGAGTATTTCGCCCCGACGCGCGTCATGCCCGCGCCGCGTGATTTGGGCGAATCGGGCGCGCTGGCCAGCGGCGGGCGCTTCCCCATCCTGCCCAGGGAGTGAGGGCGATCCTGCGCCTCACCCTGACCCCTCTCCACCGAGTGCGACGGAGAGGGGAACGGCACGGCGGCCCTCGTGCGAACGGCGCTTCTCCCTCTCTCTACGCTGTACTCGGCGTGGAGAGGGGGCCGGGGGTGAGGTCAACCACGCCCGCCTCTCATCTCAAGCTCGCCATCGTCGCCGAGCACGTACAGGTCGCGCTTGGGCTTCTCAACCTCGTCGTCACCGGTGAGCGCGCCCAGATCAAGCGCGTAAGGGCCTGTATCCGCGCCATCACGCGCCACGTCGACCGGCTCCGCCGAAAGCAGCGTATCCGAGCGCGGCGCAGCGTAGAGCGTGTAATAACCGCCATCGCGCAGCGCGAGCATTTGCTCGGTGCTGATCCGGAAGCGGCGCAGGCCCATCTCGCTTTCGATGAATAGCTCGCTGCGCCGCTTGTTTTGCACCCGCAGATGAATGCGCCCAAAGTGCGTTGTGCTGCGTCCGGCGCTCAAATCACGCTGAAGCCGGGCCACCCGAAACGCCTGCTGAAGCACACCTACCCCGAAGAATCCGGCCAGACACACCATCGCCGCGCTGGAATTGGCCAGCAGCGCCACCGCGGCGGCAAGGGCGAAGGCGGCAAGGGCGAGCGAGATCGTGCGCCGGCGGCGTAGCGCCCGGCGCTGGGCATCCGAGAGCTTACCCTCGCGGTTGGCGTTCAGGTCGTATTCGTTGAACCGGAAGGCGCTGGCGATGCGTTTGGTGCTCATACCGCTCGTTTCACACGGGCGCGAGGACGGGGCCGGACAGGCGCGCCGCTCTCATCATAGCATGAACCGCCGCCGGCCTTGTGTTCTGGCCCGGCAAGCGAGGCGCAACGATCCGACCGGCGCTGATAGGATGTAAGGCATTGGGGCAGATGAGATTTCCGGGCGGCTCGCGAGCCGCCCCTACAACGCCATCCCGTGTAGGGGCGTGCCGCGACGCACCCGCCGCAACGATCCGTCCTCAATTCGATGGGTCCATCGGCAACTGGCTGAGACTATGAAGCCCCTCGGACGGGAAACCCCGGCTTCAGCCCGAAGGGCTTTGTCGATTCAGCCCCGTGCTTCAGCGCGGGGCGTTCCCGGTCGCTGTTGAATGCTTTTGCCCTGCCTTTAGTCACCCTGCTATGGCGCATCGGCTGCACGGAGCGGTAAAGTAGATCACAGCGAGCTTATCCGCAATAGAAAGGAATCGCCGAGAGACGACCTATCGCCCACCCGTAGCGCGGCATCCCCCACCCGGACCGCCGCACGATTACCCCACATATCCTATCAAGAGGCCGAAATCATGGATGCAACCGACCGTAAGGCCCTTATCGCACTCCCCATCGTGCTGCTCATCGCCGCCGCGCTGGCCTGGGCCGGCAGCCAGGGCGGAGCCGCCGTTGCGGGCATTCCCCTGTTTGCCCTGTGCGTCGCGCTGGCGTTT
>JADZBY010000486.1 GCA_020851855.1 Anaerolineae bacterium | reverse complement strand
TTGCGCGAATGGACACGCCTGCGCGGCTGGCTGGATGAGAGCCGTGCCGATGTTCGCACTCAGCGCTTGCTGGCGGGCGCGGCGGCGGAGTGGACCAGCGCGGCGCGTGACCCAAGCTACCTATTGCACGGCTCGCGGCTGGCGCAGGTGGCGGGCTGGGCGCAGGGCACGAGCGTGGCGCTGACCGGCGACGAGCGTGACTACCTGGTGACCAGCGTCCGCGCTGAGCAGCGTGCCGTGGCGCTCCGGCGGCGCGTCCGGCGGGCGGTGGCAGTAATGTCGCTCGTCGTGGCCGTGGTGATGACCTTCCTGGCGCTGGCCGCCCGCCAGGAAGCGGCGCTGCGCCAGCAAGCGCAGGCCGAGGCCGAACGCTCGGCGGCGGACTACCGGCGCATGGCCCTGGTGAACGGTTCACGCGCGGCGCTCACGGCGGGCGACACCGACACGGCGCTGGCGCTGGCCCTCGAGGCGAACCGCGACGCGGCCCCGCCGGGCACGGCGCAGATTGTGCTGGCGCAGGCTGCCTATCGTCCCGGCACAGTCCGCCAGGCCGCCCTGCCCGTAAATTGGATGGTGATTCACCCATCTGGTAAGCTGGCGATGGCGCGCCGCGCCGGGTCGCCCGGATGGATGGTCCTGAACGCCGACCCGGATTCGGACCGCTTCGGTGAGGTGCTGGCCACGCCCCCCATACCGGATGGGGTGAGCTTCAAGACAGGGCCGGTTTTCAGCCCGGACGGCAAGCTGGCGTTTCTTGCCGCGCGGGGGATTGGGGAACCGATGACCGAGGCGTTCCTGATGAACACCGACCTCGATTCCCCGGATTTCTTGAAGACCGTCCCGGTCGCCGTACAGGATGGCGACCAACTCTTTGCTTCCGCCGCCTTCAGCCCGGACAGCCGAATCCTCATTCTGGGCGGCTGCGCGCACGCGGTCGGCAGCGATCAGGTGTGCCACGAGGGGGAGCTTCTGGCCTGGCAGATAGACCCCGAAACGCTGGCGCTGGGAGATGTGCTGAACCGGGCGGCGGCGCCGTTCATCATCAATATGTTGACTTTCACGCCGGACCAGGCGCGGGCGCTCGTCCAGACCTTCAGTCCTGCCCAGGAAACCGCCGTGCGCCTTGTCGAGATGAACCCGGCATCCACCGATTTTGGCCGCGTCGTGCATACCTTTTCGGACACAGACGCAGGAACAGGCGCCATCAGCCCGGATGGCAAGACCGCGCTCCTTTCGCAAAACGCGGCAGTCACCCTATGGAGCCTGGAAAACTTCCAGAAATTGCGCGATTTTGAATCACCCGGCTACAACTCGGCGGTCGCCGGGGTGGAATTTGATCCCAGCGGCAGGTATGCGCTGTGCTTCACGAATGCGAACATCATCGTGGTCTACGATACCGACCTGGGAATGATCGTTACTCGCCTCGAAGGGCACGCCTGGGAAATCCGGACCGCACACTTCACGCCGGGTGGGCGGTATATCCTGTCCGGCTCGATTGACGCCATACGACTCTGGAATGTCGAGCGGACGGATACGCTGCGCACGTTTGACACGTTCATTCTGCCCTTCCCGGCAGGCATCCCCAGATTCGGCAGTTTCAGCCCGGATGGGCGCACCCTGGCCGTGGCAGGGGAATGCTTCAGCGGCTGCGACACGGAATGGATGGGCGCGGCGCTCTACGATGTCGCGACAGGGCAGGAGATGCGCCGCTTCGGCGGTTATCCCTTCGGCACACTCTTTGCGCGCTACAGCCCGGACGGCGAGAAGTTGCTGGCCGCGGACACATACGGCTATGCCAACGTGTGGGATGTCCAGACCGGCGCGCTGATCAGCGTCATCAGCGATCCCACGACGGGCGCGGCGGCGCTTCCGATCAACGACGCGCTCTTCAGCCCGGACAGCCGGTATGTTCTGATAACGCCCGTGGATGGAAACCAGATCGGCGTCTGGGACATTGCGCAGAATCCGGCTGTAGAGGTGAAGCGCATCCCGGATGAGCCGTACACCGGCTCGCTTGCCTTCGTGTACGCCGTTCGGCAAGGAAATCGCGCGCTGGCCACCGGCTCAACGCCTGACGGCGACGTTCTGATCTGGGATGTCGAGACGGGAGAGCAGCTCGCCGCGCTCCGGGGGCACACCGGACGGGTACGCGCCTTATCGGCAGGCCCCGAAGGCCGGACGTTGCTCACCGGCGGCTTCGACAGCGCCCTCATCCTGTGGAACATCGACCTGGAGTCGCCCGCCTTCGGGACCGAAATCCGCCGCTTCTCCGGCCAGCCGTCGGTCATGTTCTGGGTACAGATGTCCCCGGATGGCCGCTACGTCTACGCAGATTCGTATGGGCGGGGTGTGCGCCAGTGGGACGCGGCGACGGGCGAGCTTTTGCGCCACTACGAAGACCTGACCGGCCTCATCTTCGCGCCGGATGGACGTACGTTTGTGAGCATGAACATCTTCACCTACAAGTTGATGCTGCTTCGCGTCGACACACTTGACGAGCTGAAGGCGTGGATCGCGGAGCGCCGTTACGTGCGCGACTTCACCTGCGAAGAGCGGGCGCAGTACGATATACCGCCGCTATGTGAGACGCAGACGCCCTGAGCCTGACAGCAGAGGGATGCCACAGGACGCCTGCCGGACGGCGACGTATGTGCTTCTGGGCGTGCGCGCGGCTGCCTGCCAGCATCAGAGTAGGCGGGCGATATGTCAAAAATCGAGCCGCTGGGAAAGGAACCAGTCGTACAGCGCCGGATTCGCATAGGTCGCCGTCCAGGCATCGTGCCCGGCGTCCGGATAGATCGTCAGGCGGGCGTCCGCGCCGGCCTTCTGCAGCGCCTCGACCATGCGCACCGATTCAGCAGGCTCGACCACGGAATCCTGCTGCCCGTGGAAGGCCCAGACCGGCGTGTCCTTCAGGTTGCCGATCAGGCTGCGGCTGATGCCGCGTCCGCAGATTGGCGCAACCGCCGCGAACCGCCTCGGGTAGCGCGTCGCCAGATACCAGACGCCCGTTCCGCCCAGGCTCAGTCCCGTCAGGTACGTGCGCCGGGCATCGATCCGGCAGATGTCGCACACCGACTCAAGCAGCGCGTGAAGCGCATCCAGTTCAAAGGCCCAGATCGAGTCTTCAGCGCATTGGGGCGCAAGCACGACGAACGGGCAATCCGGCCATTCCGCCAGCCGTGCGGGTAGGCCGGTCCGCTTGACGCGCTCCAGGTCCGCACCCCGCTCGCCCGTGCCGTGCAGAAACAGGATGAGCGGGAAACGCGCCGTCTCGTCGGCGGTGTACCAGGTCGGCAGATACAGCAGATAGTCGAGCGAGACGGTGCGCCGAAGGATGTCCGCGAAGTGGCCGCTGTGTTCCTGCATCCCGATCTCTTTCTCCGGCGCTTGACAAGTTCAGAAAACGCGCCTACCATGAAATGAGACCGTTCTCATTGTACATGATTTGTTGTTCAGGGATCAAAGAAAAGGCCGGGTCGGTGGCTCGTCGTCCGACGATTATCGATGTGGCCCGCGTGGCGGGCGTGTCCAAAGCGACCGTGGCGCGCGTCGTCAGCGGCCAGGCTGTGCCTGTGCGGGACACGACGCGCCAGCGGGTGTTGCGCGCCGTGCAGGAGCTGGGCTACGAGCGCAACGCCATCGCCGGGAGCCTGCGCACCGATCAAACCTTCATGGTGGCCCTGTGCATCCCCGATATCACCAACCCGTTCTGGCCGGTCGTGGCGCGCGGCGTGCAAGACACCATCGAGCGGGAAGGGTATGCCACGGTCACTGTGAACAGCGATTGGAACGCCATCCGCGAGCAGAATTACCTGCGCATGGTGCGCCGAAACCGCTTCGACGGCCTGATCATCAACCCGATGGCCGCTGACGACGAGGCGCTGTGTGAGCTAGGTGTGCCGGTCGTCATCCTGGGCAGCGGCGACAACTACCCGGACCTGGATAGCGTCGGCAGCGACACGGAGAGCGGCGCGCAGGCCGCGCTGGACCATCTCTTGGCGCTCGGCCACCGGCGAATCGCGCTCATTGCGGGCCGCTCCCAGCGCCGCCAGCAGTTCGCCCGCTACGAGTCGTACCGCGCCTTTCACAAGCGCCACAACTTGCCGCTCGATCCGTCGCTGGTCATTGAGTGCGACTTCTCCGATACAGCGGGTCTGACGGCAATGGAGCGCCTTCTACGCCACCCGGACCCACCCACGGCGGTTTTTGCGGCCAATGACGTGCTGGCTATCGGCGCGCTCAAAGCGGCGCAAGCCCTGCACTGGCGCGTGCCAGATGACATCTCGATCATCGGCATGGATGACATCTACTCGGCAGCCACCACATCGCCCGCACTGACGACCATCGCCAAACCCAAGTACGACATCGGCGTGAAAGCGGCGAATTTGCTCTTGATGCGGCTGAAGGAAGCGCAATCGCCGCCACAACATGTGCTGCTGCCCTGCACGCTGATGCGGCGCGCATCGACCAGCGCCATCCGACCTGCCAATCCGACGACGTAAACGAAAGGAGCCAGCTATCACGAACGACACCTCATCGGGCGACGGAGTGAGAACGTTCTCAAAGAACAGACCGGAGTCTCCACCACCGGGGCATGCGTCCGGCGACGCGCTCATGAACCGTCAAGACCTGACCAACCGGGCCATCGGCTGTTTCCTCGGCCTGGCCGTGGGCGACGCCTTTGGCGACATTGGCCGCAGCGACAGCTACCGCCAGCGCTATGGCATCGTGAGCGACCTGTACGAAGGGGCGCACAGCACGGACGATACCGAGTTCGCCGTGCTGACGGCGCAAACGCTCATCGACTGCGGCGGCGCGCTCACCGTCGAGGCGGTGCTCGACGCCTGGCGCAAGTACATCCTGGCCCAGGGCGGCATGGGCGCGCGCGGCGGCAAACCGCTGTATGGCGCGGTCGCCAACCTGGAACGGGGCCTGCTGCCGCCCTACACCGGCCTCGACAACGTGCAGAACGACGACGACGGCGCGGCAATGCGTATCGCGCCGGTGGGCATCCTGTGCGCGGGCAATCCCGATCGTGCGGCGCAATTGGCGGAGATCGATGCCTGTATCAGCCACGCGCGGGATGGCATCTGGGGCGCTCAGGTTGTCGCGGCGGCGGTGGCCGTGGCCATGACCGGCGCGCCTATCGAGGCCGTCCTGACGGCGGGCCTGCGCTATACGCCGTCCGATAGCTGGCTGGGCCGAGCCACTGCCCGCGCCATGCGCATCTGCGACGCGGCGGGCAGCATCGAGGGAGCCTGGGAAGCGCTGCATACCGAGCTTTGGACGCCCGCCCATTCTTGCGTGGCCGAAGCGTTGCCCCAGGCGCTATCCATCTTCCGCCTCACCGGCGGCGACTTCCGCAAGGGGATGTTCTGGGCGGGGAACTTCGGGCGGGACGCCGACACGATCAGCGCTATCGTCGGCGCGCTGGCCGGGGCGATGCAGGGAGAGGGGGCGATCCCGGAAGCGTGGCGTGAGAAAGCACGCCGCCCGGCGGGAGTCTGCCTGAAGTTTGCCGCTGCGCTCGACATCCGCGACCTGGCGATCCGGCTCGTGGGCCTGATCCCTGGCTGAGTGCGGACCGACGCCTGGCCTGATAACGGGCCGGGGCGCGCGGCGTGGGTGAGGACAGTTCAGGCCGTTCAGATAAGGAGTTTTCGACATGTCGTATCCGAAGAAACTCATTACATTGCTGCTGGCTCTGGTGTTCATCGGCGGCCTGGCGCTGCCCGTTGCCCAGGCGCAGGACACCGTGACGCTGGAATGGTGGACTGTCGACTCAGAAGAGTACAGCGAGCAAGCCCAGCGCGATATGGCAGCGGCTTTTGAGGCTGAGAATCCCGGCATCAAGGTCAATGTGACGGTCCTGCCCGAAAGCGGCTTCACGGAGAAGATGACCACGGCGCTCGGCGCTGGTGTGGGCGCGCCAGACGTGGCTTTCTTCTGGGATAACAACTGGTTCCCGCAGGCGCTCGACCTGACGCCCTACCTTGAGGCCGACGCCGACGTCACGCCGGACATCTATTTCCCGAACTTCTGGGCGACGCGCGCCGTCTGGCAGGGCAAGGTCGTCGGGCTGCCGCTCGGCGTCGGGGCGAACTTCGTCATGTACAACCGCGACCTGTTCGACGCGGCGGGCATCGCCTACCCGACCGAAGCGTGGACCACGGAAGACTATCTTGGCATGGTGTCGGCGCTGACCAACCCCGATTCCAAAGTGTGGGGCGGCGACCGGCCACGCGGGCCGTTCCGCGCCGTCTGGTACAACTATGGCGCGTACCCCTACAGCGATGACAGCATGACCGTCGACGGTTACCTGAACGGTGAGGCGTCGGTGGCGGCCTATACCTGGCTGTGGGACCTGGTGAACTCGAACGGCACGCCCACCCCGGCAGACCTCGAAGTGCTCAGCCGCGAAGGGACCGGGCCGATTGACCTGTTCCTCTCCAACCGGCTGGCGATGGCCACGCTCAACCAGGGCCACATGCTGAACGCCATCGACGCGGGCATGAACTTCGGCATTGTCCCGGAGCCTGCCGGGCCGAGCGAGGACCGCCATGTCAATGCCTGGTCGCTGACCGTCTCGATCTGGTCGGGCAGCCAGCACCCGGACGAAGCCTGGAAGTTCCTGAGCTACTGGGCCGGTCCGAAGGGCCAGAAGTTCCTCATGGAAAACGGCAACCTGTTCCCGTCGATCCCGTCGGTGCTTGAGCAGCACCCAGACGCCGACAAGGACTACGTGCAGGCGTTCTTCAACGTGCTGGAACTGCCGCAGGTGGCCCAGTGGGACATCGCACACCCCTGCAAGAGCACGGTGTTGCGCGCCGCCGTCGACGTGTGGGACCTGGTGATGCTCGGCCAGATCGGGCGCGACGAAATCCAGGCCAAGCTGAACGAGTACGTTGAGCCTGCCCAGACGGCGCTGGACGAGTGCCGGGGCCGGTTGGGCGGCTGATCGGACCCGCAGCAAGATCACTGCTGCCGTATACCCTACGTTCCGGAAGCTATCTCTGCACGGCCCCGCTGTGCAGAGGTAGCCGGTCAAAGGCAGGACCCGGCCCATGTTTGCATCTCTGCGCAAGATGAACCCCTTGAGCCGTCGCGAGGCGCTTGAGGGCTACGCCAGCCTGATGCCCTGGATGATCGGCTTCATGCTGTTCACGACCGTTCCCATCGTCATTTCCATCGCCGTCAGCCTCACGGAGTGGTCGATCACGCGCCCGCCGCGTTTCATCGGCGTCGACAACTACGTCCGCATGTTCACTGCCGACCCGCTCTTCTGGCAGGCATTGCGCGCGACGCTCGGTTATGTGGTCATTTCGCTGCCGCTCAAGGTCGTGCTTGGCCTGGGGCTGGCCATCCTGCTCAACTTGAAACTGCCGGGCATCAACATCTATCGAACCATCTTCTACATTCCGGCGGTCATCTCTGGCGTCGCGGTGTCGCTGATGTGGATGTGGATGCTTCAGCCGGATACGGGCGTCATCAACACCTTGCTCGGCTACCTGGGCATCCAGGGGCCAAAGTGGTTCTGGGACCCGTACTGGGCGCTGCCCTCGGTGGCGCTCATGAGCGTGTGGCGCGTGGGCGGCGCGGCCATCATCTATCTGGCAGGCCTGCAGAACATCCCGCGCCAGCTCTACGAGGCGGCGGAGATCGACGGCGCAGGCGTGGTGAAACGCTTCTTGCGCGTCACGCTGCCGCTCCTGACGCCGACCATCCTCTTTCAGCTCATCATCG
>JADZBY010000485.1 GCA_020851855.1 Anaerolineae bacterium | reverse complement strand
GCGGCGGCGATCACCTCGTCGTCGCGCACCGAGCCGCCCGGCGCAATGGCCGCCGCCGCGCCCGCCCGAATGCCGACCTTCAGCCCATCCGCAAACGGGAAAAATGCATCTGAGGCCATGACCGCGCCGCGCGCGCGGTCGCCCGCCTTCTCCGCCGCCAGCCGCGCCGCATCCACCCGGCTGGGCAGCCCGCCGCCGATGCCGACCGTGGCAAAGCCTTGCTCGTCCGCCGTGGCCGCCGCGAAGACAATGGCGTTGGACTTCACCGCCTGGGCCGCTTTCCAGGCGAAGCGCAGCGCGTCCATCTCTTCGCGCGACGGCTGGCGTTTCGTGACGACGCGCCACGCCGCATCCGCCGGATCGCCCTGGTCTATGCTCTGCACCAGCAGTCCGCCGCGCACGCTGCGCACATCCAGCCCGCTCAGCGGCGAACGCGCCGATTCGGGCAAAATCTGCACCAGGCGGCAGTTCTTGCGCCGCCTGGCCAGCAGATCAAGCGCATCCGGCGTAAATTCCGGCGCAGCGATGGCTTCCACAAACAGGTCGGCCATCGACTCGACAAAGGCTTCATCCGCCGCCCGGTTGAGCGCGATCACGCCGCCAAAGGCCGACACAGGGTCGGATTGCAGCGCCGCCGAAAACGCCGACGCCACGAACGGCCCGACCGCGACGCCGCACGGATTCAGGTGCTTGACGATGACCACGGCGGGCTGGTCAAAAAGCTCGGCGGCGCGCCATGCCGCATCCAGATCGAGCAGGTTGTTGTAGGAAAGCTGCTTGTTGCCACCGAGGACAAGGCCACCCAGTGGACCGGGCGCGCCGGGTAGCTGGTAGAACGCGCCGTGCTGGTGCGGGTTCTCGCCGTAACGTAGCACGTCCCGCTCGCCCAGGTCCAGCGACAGGCGCGCGGGCAGCGCCTCGCCCGGCTGGGCGGCTGGTTCGGCCTGCGTCAACTGCTCGAAATAGGCGCTGATAGCCGCCTCGTAGCGCGCCGTATGGGCAAACGCCTTCGCCGCGAGCCGGGCGCGGCCTTCCGGCGGCACATTGTGCATCCCGCGCAGCATGGCATACACGCGCTGGTAATCGCCCGGGTCGCACACGACGGCGACGCGCTCGTGATTCTTGGCCGCCGCGCGCAGCAAGGTCACGCCGCCAATGTCGATGCTCTCCACGATGGCCGCGTGGTCCGCGCCCGACGCCAGCGTCTCGCTGAACGGGTACAGGTTGCACACCACCATGTCGATGGGCGTGTAGCCGTGCCGCTCCAACGCATCGCGGTCGCTCTCGCGGGCCAGGATTGCGGCGTGAATGGCCGGGTGCAGCGTCTTGACGCGCCCACCGAGCATCTCCGGCGCGCCGGTCACCTGCTCCACGAACAGCGCCGGGATGTCGGCGGCAGCCAATGCGCCCGCCGTGCCGCCGCTGGCGATCAGCTCCCAGCCCATATCGGCCAACTGGCGGGCAAATTCAACCAGCCCGGTTTTGTCATACACACTCAGCAGCGCGCGCGGCATGATTCACCTTTCCTCAGATGCTCTTCTGGCGCAAGATGCGGAGCCATGATGCGGCGATACGGCGGCTCAGGCTTTGCTGGGGCGAAATACTCGGCGCAATTTCAGGCTGAAGCCGGGCAGCACGTCGCCGCCGCTCAGCGTACCGTCAAAGTGGATCGTCTTCAGGTCCTCATCAGGCGTGTATTCTTCAGCAGTTTGTTCGTCCGGGAAAATGAGCCAGACGAGGCGTGTTCCAGTCGCCAGGTAGCGCTCCGCCTTGCGGAACAGGTCGCGTTTCCGTTCGCTTGGCGACTTCACTTCAACGGCCAGATCGGGCGGCACGGGAACAAGGCCTGTTGGCTCTTCAGGAAGGCGTTCGGATGAGATAAACGCCACGTCCGGCAAGAACACCTCATGATCGGACATACGGTACGCGCCGTCCGCGCCGGTTACGCCGCCGAGTCGCCGCTTTGACACGAACGTGTTGAGCGCCGTAAGGATATCCGCTGCGGCGCGCGATGATTTGTATCCGACCATCTTCTCCACAATCTCCCCGTCGATGAGTTCCAGGATGCGGTCTGCGTTTTCGGGGAGCGCCGCATACTCAAGAAACTCCGCGCTGGTCATGGCCCGGTCCCGGATTGCCATGTTGCTCACTCCACCTCACTCGTGCCTTATGAAAAGTATACCATCGGCGCGACTGCACGCTCAGCCGGGCAGCCAGGATAGCAGCGCCGTGCGCTCCGGGCCGGTGGTGGCCATCAGCGGCGGGCAGCCGATAGCCCGCGTCAGGAAGGCGACGTATTGCAGCGCCTCACGGGGCAGCGCGGCGAGTTCTTGCGCGCCGCGCAACGCTGCGCCGTCCCAGGCTGGCAGGTCGAGGTAATGCGGCGTGACGGCGCTCAAGAATCCCTGGTCGGGCCGGTAGCCGCACACATGCCCACGCCGGTCAGTGTAGTGCGTGCAGACGCGGATGGGCGCGTCCGGGTAACTGATGTCCAGGTGGGTCAGGATCAGGTGCGTCATGCCGCTGATGCGCGCGAAGAAACGCAGACAGGGCAGGTCGATATAGACGATGTCGCGTGGGCGGCGCGTCGTGGAGCCGTATTCGTGCGCATCGTCGCGGATGCGTTGGGCCAGCGCTTCATCCATCGCCGTAGGCAGCCGCCGCGATCCCACGCTGCTGGTATACGTCGCCTTGATCGCCCCGGCGCGCACCGCGATCTCCTCGGAGCGGAACATGCCTTCCGTGGAGTGGGCGATGCCGTCAAAGGTCGGATCGCTGGCCGTCACGTCGGGATAGACGCCCCAGCGCGTGTCCAGGCCAATCGCCTGTGCGCCCTCGAAGATGATCGGTGTGGTTGGGCCGTCCGCTGCCCACACATTTTCGAGCACAGGCCGCGAATCCTGGGCGTACACGTCCAATGCGGTGGCCGCCGGGCCATGCCGCTCGATAAACTCCGATTCCGGGCCGACCAGGATCGACTCGGCGCGCAACGACGGCACACGCACGGTCGCCAGATCGCGGCCCAGGCCCTTGACCAGCGCCGCGTACAGCGCATAATGCCGCCGCAGCCGGTCGCGCCAGTCCGCCGCGATCAGGTCGCGCACGCGCAATGGGTGGCGGTAGACCACGTCGGCATAGGCCGGGGCGATGCCGCGCCCGGTTGCGCCGGAGCCGCCGGTTTGCCAGTCGCGCAGGGCCGCTTCCAGGGCGCGGTGCGTATCGAGCGCCAGCACGGCGTTTTCGTCGATGATCAGTGTGGCCATCGGGCCGCCCGTCACGGCGCGCACGCGGTCGATCTCGGCCAGCAGGTCGCCGGGATGGATGACCATGCCCTTGCCCAGCACGATGACCGCCTCACGGTGCAGCGCGCCCGACGGCAGCTGGTGCAGGGCGACGCGCTGGCCGTTCACGATGACGGTGTGCCCGGCGTTCGCGCCGCCGTTCCAGCGGTACACGAGCGGCGCGCGCCCGGCCCGCAGGCTGCGCATGCACAGTTCGTCCACCACGCGGCCCTTGCCCTCGTCGCCAAATGCGCCGCCCGCCACGGCGATGGCGTTGGGCCGGGCGGGACCATCCGGCGCTTGCAGCGGATCGACGGCGTGCGGGCGATCCACGCCGAACAGCTCGCCCTCGACGTACACGGCGCGGTGAAGGGCCTGGATCGATTCCAGCGCGGCAGGGTTCATCGGTGGCGGCGCTCCAGTTCGGCGTAGACCTCGTCCGGCGTCAGGTCAAATTCGGCCAGCAAGACGAGCAGGTGATAGGTCAAATCGGCCAATTCGCTCACCAGGCGCTCGCGGCTCTGGCGGCTGGCGGCGAGCACGACCTCGACCGCTTCTTCGCCCGCCTTCTTGATGATCTCGTCGCGGCCCGCGTTGAACAGGCTGGTGGTGTATGAGCCGTCTTTAGGGTGCGCCTGCCGGTCTTTGATGACGGCGAAGAGGGTGGTCAGGATGTCGCGCGGATCGGGAGATTGGCTCTCGTCTGATTGGCTCATGGTGTATCGGTCAGGTCCTTCAGGGTGCGGAAAAAGCAGCTTGGCGCGCCGGTATGGCAAGCCGGCCCGGCGGGATCAACGAGCAGCAGCAGTGTATCGGCGTCACAGTCGACGCGAATGTCACGGATGCGCATGATGTGGCCGCTGGTCGCGCCCTTGTGCCACAATTCGCCCCGGCTGCGGCTCCAGAAGTGCGCCTCGCCGGTTTCCTGGGTCAGGCGCAGGGCGTCAGCGTTCATCCAGGCAACCAT
>JADZBY010000484.1 GCA_020851855.1 Anaerolineae bacterium | reverse complement strand
CCCGGCGACGACATCAACATGCACGTCGAGCTGATCACGCCCGTGGCCTTGGAAAAAGGCTCCAAGTTCGCCATCCGCGAAGGCGGCCTGACCGTCGGCGCGGGTGTTATCACCGAAGTCCTGGACTGATTGGTGGATGCCCAGGCGCAAGGGCCAGCGCCCGCAAGACGCTGGCCTTTGACTGCCTGAGCCGCTGACACCTAGAGGCATTATGGCAAAGCACAAGATTCGTATTCGTCTCAAGGCCTATGATCACCGCGTCATCGACCAATCGGCGCGGCGGATCGTCGAAACCGCTGAACGGACCGGTGCGCGCGTCGTGGGACCCGTGCCGCTCCCGACCCGTATCGAGCGCTTCACCGTGCGTCGCTCGCCGTTCATCGACAAGGAATCGCAGGAGCATTTCGAGATTCGCACGCACAAACGGCTGATCGACGTGCTTGATCCCGATAGCAAGACCATCGACACGCTGATGCGCTTGAACCTGCCTGCGGGCGTGGACATCGAGATCAAGATCTAGAGGCGAGCACGGGAAAAACAGGACACATAGGATGCCTCCGGGTAGCCTGCAAGTCCCTGGGAGGCTCAGCCACGCCGCGACGACGGCTGGGGGAGCCAGCAGCACGCACACCAGAGCGCTACCCGTTGGAATGCCTTGAGCAGTCCTCGGAGGTCTTTAATGAAGGGCATCATCGGTAGGAAAGTCGGCATGACCCAGGTCATCGATCCGGACGGGAAAGTAACGCCCGTGACGGTGATCGAAGCCGGGCCGTGCTTTGTGACAGCAATTCGCACCGCCGAACGCGACGGCTATACGGCAGTGCAGCTTGGTTATGACGAAGTCGCGCCAGAGCGCCTGACGGGCGGCGAGCGCGGGCACCTGATCAAGCGCAATCTTCCCGCGATGCGCGTGCTGCGCGAGTTCCGCGTACGCACGCTGGACGTGGAAGAAGGCCAGCGCCTGACGGTGGACATGTTCACGCGGGGGGACCGCGTGGACGTGGCCGGCACGAGCAAGGGCCGCGGCTTTGCGGGCACGATCAAACGCCACAACTTCAACCGCCAGCCCACGACACACGGCGCTTCGGACCGGACGCGCGCGCCCGGCTCCAGCAGCTCTGGCTCGACGCCAGGCCGCGTGAAGAAGGGGACCCGGCGCTCTGGCCAGATGGGCAACGAGCGCGTCACTACCCAGAACCTGGAAGTGGTGGTGGTCGATCCGGAGCGCAACCTGCTGGCCGTCAAGGGGTCGATCCCTGGCGCGAACGGTGGGTTGGTCATCGTCAAAGCGTCTGTGAAGGCGCGTCCCGCCAACAACGGGCGTTAACCGGAGAGATTGAGCCATGGAAGTTCCGGTCCTGAATATGTCGGGCAAGCAGGTGGGCAAGGTCGACCTGTCGTCCGAGGTGTTTGAAGCCAAGATCAACGTGGGCCTGATGCATCAGTATGTGGTGATGCAGGGCGCGAATGCCCGGTTGGGAACTCACAAGACCAAGCGTCGTGGAGAGGTCAACCGCAGCAAGGCCAAGTGGTATCGCCAGAAGGGCACGGGGCGCGCCCGCCACGGCAACCGCGCCGCGCCGATCTTCGTGGGCGGTGGCCGCGCGCATGGCCCCATCCCACACAAGTACACCCAGGACATGCCGCGCAAGATGCGCCGCGCCGCGCTCAAGAGCGCGCTGTCGGCCCTGCTGCGGGATGGCCAGCTGGTGTTTGTCGATAAGTTCGCGGTCGAAGACGCCAAGACGAAGCTCGTCGCCGGCGCGTTGGTCAACCTGGTGGGCGACAGCACCGCGCTGGTGCTGCTGCCGGAGCGCGACGAGACCACCGAGCGCGCGCTGGCAAACCTGCCCCGCGCCATGTACCTGCGGGCCAGCTACATGAACGTGCGTGACCTGCTCCAGTTCGACCGTGTGATCATCCCGCTGGCGTCGTTGGACGTCATCACCGGGATTTTGAGCCGCGCGGCGGCTCCGGCGAAGGAGTAAGCGGCCATGACGCTTCATCTGTACGACGTGATCAAGCGCCCGATCATCACCGAAGTCTCGACCCAGGACGCGGCGAACCTCAACCAGTTCACGTTTGAGGTCGATATCCGGGCGAACAAGATTCAGATCAAGGAAGCTATCGAGCTGGTCTTCAACGTGGACGTGCTGAAGGTGGCGACCCTGATCATGCCCGCCAAACGCGGCCAGCGCGGGCGCAAGAAGTATGTGCGCGCCGCCGCGTGGAAGAAGGCGATTGTGACTCTGCCCGCCGGGCAGAAGATCCCGCTGTTCAACCTGTAGCGATACGAGGCCTGAAGCCGCCTCGCCGGGCAAAACAGCCGAATGCCAAGCGCTCGGATGCGAAGCACTCGGATGAAGGTAACCGGCGTCAGGCGCACGAGGCTCACGAGGAAACGTCTATGCCAGTGAAGGTCTACAAACCCACTTCTCCGGGTCGCCGTGGGATGACGGGTTACAGCTTTGAAGAGATCACCACGGCGACGCCCGAAAAGTCCCTGATGCGCGAAAAGCGCGGCAAGTCAGGGCGCAACAATACCGGGCGCGTCACGGTGCGGCATCGCGGCGGCGGGCACAAGCGCCAGTACCGCATCATCGACTTCAAGCGCGACAAGTTCGACATTCCGGCGCGGGTGCGCTCGATTGAGTACGACCCGAACCGGACGGCGCGCATCGCCCTGTTGGTGTATGCCGACGGCGAGAAGCGGTACATCCTGGCCCCGCTGAATATCCAGGTGGGCGACACGCTCATGAGCGGTCGGAGCGCCCCGCTGCGCGATGGAAACGCCCTGCCGCTGAGTCTGATCCCGGTCGGCTCGATGGTGCACAACGTCGAGTTGGAGCACGGGCGCGGCGGCCAGCTGGTCCGGTCGGCAGGCACGGCGGCGCAGATCATCGGGCGCGAGGACAACTATGTCCAGTTGCGCATGCCGAGCGGCGAGATGCGCAAAGTGCCCGAAAACTGCATGGCCACCTTGGGGCAGGTCGGCAACGTCGACCACGCCAACATCAAGATCGGCAAGGCAGGGCGCAAGCGCTGGATGGGCTGGCGGCCCACGGTGCGCGGCTCTGCGATGGACCCGAAGAGCCACCCGCACGGCGGTGGTGAGGGCCGTTCTCCGATCGGTATGCCGGGGCCGAAGACGCCCTGGGGCAAGCCTGCGCTCGGTTATAAGACCCGCAAGAACAAGCGGACCGACAAGTTCATCATCCGTCGTCGCGGTGTGAAGCGCCGCTAGCGGCAGGCCAGTTCGGAGGATACCTGTAGATGTCTCGTTCATTGAAAAAGGGGCCGTTTGTTGACCCCAAGCTCTTGAAGAAGATCGAAGACATGAACGCGCGGAACGAGAAGCGGGTGATCAAGACCTGGAGCCGCGCCTCAACGATCTTCCCGCAGATGGTGGGCCATACGCTGGCCGTGCATGACGGACGCCGCCATGTGCCGATCTACATCACCGAGAACATGGTCGGCCACAAGCTGGGCGAATTTGCGCCGACTCGCACCTTCCGCGGGCACGTGGCCGAGAAGAAAGTCAAGAAGGGCGCCGAAGGAGCGTAAGGCATGGAAGTAAGGGCATTTGCACGCAGTCTGCCGGTCAGCCCACAGAAAATACGGCTGGTCTGCGACCAGGTGCGCGGCAAGGATGCCGACCAGGCGCTCGCGATTCTGGCGTATATGCCCCAGAAGGGCGCAGGTTACGTCAGCAAGCTGATCAAGTCGGCTATCGCCAACGCCGAGAACAATTTTGAGCTGAACCGGCTCGATCTGTACGTGAAGACGATCTTCGCCGATGATAGCTTCCGGCTCAAGCGGATGAAGGCAGGCGCACGTGGCCGCTACAAGCCCCGTGTCCGGCGTTATTCGCATCTTACCGTGGTCCTGGATGAGCGCGAGGTGGACTGATGGGCCGTAAAGTAAACCCGATTGGGTTCCGGCTGAAGATCAACCGTACCTGGGAAGGCCGCTGGTATGCCGAGGGCGAGCGGTACAGCGCCATGCTGCACGAGGACTTCGCCATTCGCCAGTGGTTGCGCAAGAACGCCGACAACGCCGGCATCGCCAAAGTCGAGGTCGAGCGCTACCCGACGCAGGTCGTCGTGACGATCTTCACCGCGAAGCCGGGCATCATCATCGGGCGCAAGGGCGAGCAGGTCAAGAAGATTCGCCAGGGCCTTCAGGACCTGACCGGCAAGACGGTCAAGGTCGAGGTCGAAGAGATCGAGAAGCCCGACTTGAACGCGCAGCTCGTGGCCGAGAACATCGCGCAGCAGCTGGAGCGCCGCATCGGCCACAGCCGGGCGATGAAGCGCGCCATCTCGCAGGCGATGCGGCAGGGCGCACAGGGCGTCAAGATCGTGGTGAGCGGGCGTTTGGCCGGCGCGGAGATGGCCCGGCGCGAGACGCAGATGGAAGGCCGTGTGCCGCGCAATACGCTGCGCTCGGACATTGACTATGCGACCGCCGAGGCGCTGACGGGCTATGGCCGCATCGGCGTCAAGGTGTGGGTCTACCTGGGCGAGAAGTTCCAGGAAGAAGTCGCGCCCGAACCGACGGATGTGTATGTGAGTCAGTAGGCGCGATGGCCATCGACCCCGCCGCGTTGTCGCTACCGGGGCCGCCACCGCCGCCGCACACTGACGTGTGACCTCAGGGGATAACGATTATGTTGATGCCGAAGCGGGTCAAATACCGCAAGCAGATGCGTGGCCGGATGAAGGGCAAGGACCTTCGCGGCGCGGACGTTCATTTCGGCGACTTCGGGCTACAGGCGCTTGAACCGGCCTGGATCACGCAGCGCCAGATCGAAGCAGCGCGGCGCGCTATTGTACGTTACATCAAGCGCCGCGGTCGTTTGTGGATACGAATCTTCCCCGATAAGCCCGTGACGGCAAAGCCTGCCGAGACTCGCATGGGGAAGGGCAAGGGCGCGGTCGACCACTGGGTAGCTGTGGTCAAGCCTGGGCGCATCTTGTTCGAGATGGCGGGCATTGATGAGAGCACGGCGCGCCAGGCGCTGCGTCTGGCCGGCTTCAAGATGCCGATCAAGACGAAGTTCGTCAAGCGGACCGACCCCGTCACCGGCGAGGAAGTCGTCGTCGAAGAGGTGGAATGATGCGGGCCAAAGAAATCCGCCAGATGGACAGCAGCGAGCTGGCAAACCTTCTGGAAACGAAACGTGAGGAGTTGTTCAAGCTGCGCTTGAACTGGGCAGCCGGTTCGCTGGAAGACCCGAACCAGATGACCGTGTTGCGTAAGGACATCGCGCGGATGCTGACCGTTCTGCACGAGCGCGAGCTGGCACGGCAGATCGTCGGGGAGGAGGGCAGCAATGCCTAATGCACGCCGCCGGCTGGTTGGGCATGTGACCAGCGCAAAGATGAACAAGACCATCGTGGTCACGGTGGATGTGGCCAAGCGCCACCCGGTGTACGCCAAAGTCGTCCGCGAAACGCGGAAGTTTTACGCCCATGACGAGGCCAACCAGGCCAAAGAGGGCGATTTGGTCCAGATCGTAGAGAGCCGCCCGTACAGCAAGCTCAAGCGCTGGGCGCTCGAGACTGTTCTTGAAAAAGGCAGGTCAGAAGAAGCGCTATGATCCAGCAAGAAACCCGCTTGAAAGTGGCGGACAACACCGGCGCGCGCGAGCTGCTGGTGATCCGCGTCATGGGTGGCTCCAAGCGCCGCTACGGCTCGGTGGGCGATATAGTCATCGCCACGGTGAAGCAGGCGGCGCCCCAGGGAATGGTCAAAAAAAGCGAGATCGTGCGGGCGGTCATCGTGCGGGTGGCGAAAGAATACCGCCGCGACGATGGCTCGTACATCCGCTTTGATGATAATGCAGCGGTCATCCTTGAACCGGACGGTGAAAACCCGCGAGGCACCCGCGTGTTTGGGCCGGTCGCGCGCGAGATTCGCGCCAAAGGGTTCACGAAGATTGCCGCGCTAGCGCCAGAAACGCTCTAGGGCGAAGGCAGCAAAGGTACGAGTGCCATGCAAAGGATCAAGAAGGGTGACAAGGTCGAGGTGATTGCGGGCAAGGATGTCGGCGTGCGCGGCGAAGTGCGCGTCGTGCTGCCCAAGGAAAACCGCGTCATCGTCGAGCGCGTCAATATCGTCAAGAAGCATCAGAAACCGCAGCAGGCGGGCCGCCAGCAGATCAAGCCGGGCATCATCGAGTTCGAGGCTCCCATCAACCTGTCGAAGGTCATGCTGGTATGCAACTCCTGCGACAAGCGCACGCGCGTCGGTGTCCGTTTCAACGAGGACGGGCGCAAGGTGCGTTATTGCAAGCAGTGTAACCAGGATATCGACTGATGCCTAACCTGAAGCAACACTACCGCGAGAACGTCGTTCCGGCCCTGATGAAGGAATTCAACTACGCGAATCCCATGCAGGCGCCGCGCATTGCGAAGGTGGTGATCAACATCGGCGTGGGCGAGGCGCTTGATAACGCCAAGGCCCTCGATGGCGCGGTCGATGATCTGACGAAGATCGCGGGCCAGAAGCCGGTGATCACCAAAGCCAAGACCAGCATCGCCAGCTTCAAGCTGCGCGAGGGGCGCGCCATCGGCGTCAAAGTCGACCTGCGCGGCGAGCGCATGTGGTCGCTGCTGGACCGCCTGATCAATCTGGCGCTGCCCCGCACGCGCGACTTCCGGGGCATCAGCGCGAATGGGTTCGATGGCCGTGGCAACTTTACGCTGGGTCTGCGGGAGCAGCTCATTTTCCCGGAGATCGAGTACGACAAGATTGACAAGGTGCGCGGGATGGAAATCTCGATTGTCACCACGGCCCGGACGGACGAAGAAGGGCGCCGGTTGCTTGCCCTGCTCGGCATGCCATTCCGTGAGAACTAGGAGCGTTTGAGATGGCCAAGAAATCGATTGTGGCACGCGAGGGCAACCGCAAGTACAAGGTGCGCGTTCGGAATCGTTGCCAGTACATCGACCCGCATTCGGGCAAAGTGTGTGGCCGCCCGCGCGGATACATTCGCCGCTTTGGGCTGTGCCGTATCCATTTCCGGGAACTGGCGCTACAGGGCAAGATTCCTGGCGTGGTCAAGTCGAGCTGGTGAGGTAAGGAAGCGCCGCTATGCACAGTGATCCGATTGCCGATCTGTTCACGCGCATTCGCAACGCGCTGATGGCCGGCCACAAGCAGGTCAGCCTGCCCAGCTCCAAGCTGAAGGTCGCCATCACCGACTTGTTGCAGCGTGAAGGATATATCGAAGGCTTCGCCGTCAGCGAAGGGCCGAAGCCGGAACTGACCATTGACCTGAAGTACTACGGCCAGCGCCGCGAGCGTAGGCCGGTGATCACCCACATCCAGCGCGTGAGCAGCCCGGGCCGCCGTGTCTACGCCGGCAAGGGGAATATCCCCTGGGTGCTCAGCGGCATGGGCATCGCCATCATGTCTACGCCCAAGGGTGTCATGACGGGCGAAGAGGCCCGGCGCTCCGGCATGGGCGGTGAAGTCATCGGCTACGTCTGGTAAGCCGGGCGAAGCGGAGGTTAGGCGATGTCTCGAATTGGCAAGAAGCCGGTAGCCATCCCGGCCAAGGTGCAGATCAACGTCGACGGCCAGGCGGTCAGCGTGAAGGGACCGAAGGGCGAGTTGCAGATGGTCGCGCACCCGAACATGACGGTCAGCGTCGAAGACGGCACGCTCCAGGTGGTGCGCCCGAACGACGAGCGCGAGAACCGCGCCCTGCACGGCCTGACGCGCGCGCTGATCAACAACATGGTCACCGGAGTGACCCAGGGCTTCAAGAAGACGCTCGTCATCGAAGGCGTCGGTTATCACGCCGAGATGAAGGGCAAGGACCTGGTGCTCTTCCTGGGCTATTCGCACCCGATTGAGTTCCCGGCGCCGCAGGGCATCAGCTTTCGGCTGGGTGATCGCGGCGTCAGCATCGATGTCGAGGGCATTGACCGGCAACTGGTCGGCCAGACCGCGGCGAACATTCGCAGCTTGCGACCGCCGGAGCCGTATGGCGGCAAGGGCATTCGCTACAGCAACGAGGTCATTCGCCGCAAGGCCGGTAAGGCGGGCAAGGGTAAGTAAGCGATGGACAAGGCAAAAGTCAAACGCGAATCGCGCATTCGCCGCCACATTCGGGTTCGCCGCAAAGTCTCCGGGACGGCGGAGCGCCCGCGCCTGGCGGTGTATCGCAGCCTGGAGCACATCTATGCCCAGGTGATCGATGACACGGTGGGCCGCACCCTGGTGTCGGCGTCCACGGTGGACCGCGAAATCCGCAAGGCCATCGCGGGCAAGCCCAAGCAGGAAGAGGCGAAGATCGTCGGGCAATACATCGCCCAGCGGGCCAAGGCGGCGGGCGTCACGCAGGTGGTGTTCGACCGGGGCGGCCACCAGTATCACGGGCGGATCAAAGCGCTCGCCGACGGCGCGCGCGAAGCTGGCCTGGACTTTTAAAGTCAGGTTTCAAACGAAGAAGCGAATCGCGCTGGAGAATTTGTCGATATGGCGAAACGTGAGTCGCGCCGCGAGCGCGAAGAAGACCGCGAAGAGCTTGACGAGCGCGTCGTGGATATCAGCCGCGTTGCGAAGGTGGTGAAGGGCGGGCGTCGCTTTGCCTTCCGCACCGTCGTGGTCGTGGGCGATAACCGGGGGCGCGTCGGCATGGGCGTGGGCAAGTCCCGTGGCGTGCCCGACTCGATCCGTAAAGGGACCGATGCGGCGCGCCGCCGCATGACGGTTGTGCATCTGGCGGGGACGACCATCCCGCACCCGGTCATCGCCCATTATGGCGGTGCGACCGTGATGCTCCGCCCGGCGTCGCCGGGCACGGGCGTTATCGCGGGCGGCGGGGTGCGTGCGGTGCTCGAAGCCGCCGGCGTGCGCGACATCCTGAGCAAGAGCCAGGGCAGCAACAACATGCTCAACGTGGTGAACGCCACGCTGAAGGCCCTGGAACAGCTGCGCAGCGCAGAAGAACTGGCGCGGATGCGCGGCAAGGAGCCGCAGGCGCTTAAGCCGTTCTGGATGCGCCGGGGCGAGGAGTAAGGAGCGATGGCCAAGAAGCAGGTCACCAAAGAGAAGAAGCTGCGCGTCACGCTGGTGAAAAGCCCGATTGGCAACCAGCAGACGCACAAACTGACGGTGAAGGCGCTCGGCCTGAAGCGTATGCACATGACCATCACGCACCCCGATAACCCGTCGGTGCGCGGGATGATCACGAAGGTGAGTCACCTGGTCAAGGTGGAGGAAGTGGAAGAATGAAGCTCCACGATCTGCGGCCCGATCCGGGTTCGCGCAAGAAGCGCACCCGCGTGGGCCGGGGTATCTCGGCGGGCAAAGGCAAGACCGCCGGGCGCGGGACGAAGGGCCAGAATGCGCGGCCCGGCGGCACGAAAGCGCCGTACTTTGAAGGCGGTCAGCTCCCGCTGGTGCGGCGGCTGCCCTTCAAGCGCGGCTTCACGAACCTGTTCCGCATCGCCTACCAGGAAGTGAACGTGGCGGCGCTGGCCGAGGTGTTCAAGTCCGGCGCGACTGTCACGCCCGAAACGCTGGCGCAGGCGGGCCTGATCAAAGAGGCCGATCAGCCGGTGGTCGTGCTGGGCGATGGGGAGTTGAAGGCGACATTGCAGGTGAGCGCGCACCGCTTCACGAAGAGCGCGCGCGAGAAGATCGAAGCCGCTGGCGGCAGCGTGACTCACATCCCGCTGGCCCTGCGGGGCGCACGCGCCACCATCAAGAAGTTGCCCAAAGCAAAGCGCCCCAACGCCGAGCAGGCTTAGTCAGCAAAGGCAGGCGGTTTCCGCGCCACGGTGCGCCTGGAAGCCGCCACGAGGTCTTAGAGGACACTTTCAATGCAACTCTTGGATGCTGTGCGCAATGCCATCCGGTTGCCGGATCTGCGCCGAAAGATTCTATTCACGATCTTCATCCTGCTGATCTACCAGTTTGCGACGCATGTCCCGGTTCCGGGCGTCAACCGCAGCGCGCTGGAAGGTCTGCTGACGGGCAGCGAAGGCGCGGGCTTTTTGCAGGTGCTCAATCTGCTGTCGGGCGGCGCGGTGACGAACTTCAGCGTGCTGGCCAACGGTGTGTACCCGTACATCACCGCGCAGATCATCCTGCAGCTTCTCACCGGCGTCATCCCGGCCCTGGAGCGCATCCAGAAGGAGCCGGGCGGCCAGGAGAAGCTCAACCAGTACACGTATTTCCTGGCCATCCCGATGGGCCTGTTGCAGGCGGTGGGCCAGATCAACATCATGCAGAGCTTCGTGGCGAGCGGGCAGATTATCCCCGGTTACGGCACGAATTTCTTACTCACCGTGCAAGTCCTGGCGACCATGACAGCGGGCACGATGCTCGCTATCTGGCTCGGCAACCTGATCACCGAAGAGGGCATCGGCAACGGCATCTCGATGATCATCTTCGGCGGCATCGTGGCGCAAGTCCCGCGTAGCTTCGGCATCCTGCTGGGCGATACGGAGTGGTGGCTGTACAACGTGCTCATGTTCGTGCTGATCACGTTGGTCACGGTGGTGGCGATCATCGTCATCCAGGAAGGCGTGCGGCGCATCCCGGTCCAATACGGCAAACGGGTGCGCGGGCGGCGGCAATACGGCGGCGGCTCGACGCACATCCCGTTGCGCGTGAACGCGGTCGGCATGATCCCGCTCATCTTCGCCCAGGCGCTCGTCACCTTCCCGGCGGTCATCGGCGGCATCTTCTTCTCCGGGACGCCTTTCGGGGCGTGGCTGAGCGAGACGTTTGCGACGAACTCCGGCTTTTGGTACTGGGCCTTCACCTTTGCGCTGGTCGTCGGGTTCACGTACTTCTACACGGACGTGATGATCCAGCAGCAGAACCTGGGCGACAACTTGCAGCGGCAGGGCGGGTTCATCCCCGGCATCCGGCCCGGCAAGCGCACGCAGGACTACATCACGAAGGTGACGCGCCGCATCACGTTCGCCGGGGCGCTGTTCCTGGGCATCGCGGCGGTGCTGCCCGGCATCACGATCCTGGTCGATTACCTGCTGACGGGCCGCCTCGAAGGCGCGGCGCGCGGCGCGAACCCGGCCACCGTCATCGGCTCGGCGGGTCTGATCATCGTCGTGGGCGTCGTGGTCGATACCATGCGTCAGCTTGAAGCCCAGCTCGTCATGCGCAATTACGAAGGCTTCATGCGGTAGGTCAGGACACACATGGGCATGTACATTGTCTTGATGGGCGTCCAGGGTTCTGGAAAAGGGACCCAGGCCGCCATCCTGACCCAGAAAGCCGGCCTGCCGCACATCACGACGGGCGGGCTGTTCCGGGCGATGGAGAGCCAGGAAACGCCGCTGGCTCAGGAAATCCAGGCCATCATGAAGCGCGGCGACCTCGTGCCCGATGCGACCACCATCCAGGTGGTGCGCGAGCGTCTGGCGCAGCCCGATGCGGCGCGCGGCGCGATCTTCGACGGCTTCCCGCGCACGCTGCCGCAGGCCGAGGCGCTGGATAAGCTGCTGGCGGAGACGGGGCAGGCGGTCAACGTCGTGCCGTACCTGAAGCTGAGCCGGGACGAGGCCATCAGCCGCATTTCGTCGCGCTGGGAGTGCTCGCTCGACCCGCATCACGTGTACAATGTGAAGACCAACCCGCCCAAAGTGGTGGGCGTGTGTGACATCGACGGCGCGGCGCTGCGGCAACGGCCCGACGATACGCCGGAAGCCGCCGCGAAGCGCATTGATACGTTCTATGAGAAAACCGCGCCGCTGCTGGACTTTTACCAGCGCAAGGGCGTGCTGCGCGAGATCGACGCCAACCGCTCCATCGAGCAGGTGACGGCGGATCTGCTGGCCGCCCTGAATATCCCGGCGCGGTAAGGGCGAGAAGTGGCATCATGAACCTGAAGACGCCGGAAGAACTGCTGATCATGCGCGAGGCGGGGCGAATCGTCGCCCGCGTTCATGCGGCCTTGCGCGAGATGATCAAGCCGGGCGTCACCACCGGCCAGCTCAACAGCGTGGCCGATGACATCATCCGCCGTCACAACGCCGTCCCGACGTTCATCGGCTATCCGCCGGGCAGCCCGTACCCGTTTCCGGGCGCGATCTGCGCGTCGGTGAATGAAGAGTTGGTGCACGGCATCCCCGGCCCGCGCGTCCTGAACGAGGGCGACATCATCAGCGTGGACGTGGGCGCGACGTACAAGGGATTCGTGGGCGATGCGGCGTTTACGATGGGCGTGGGCACGATCGCGCCGGAAGTCCAGAAGCTGATCGACGTGGCCGAAGAAGCCCTGTTTACGGGCATTCAGAAGGCCGTGGTCGGCAACCAGACGCGCGACATCTCGATGGCCATCCAGGCCGTCGCGGACCGGCACGGCTACGGCGTGGTCCGGGAATATACCGGGCACGGCGTGGGGCGTCAGATGCACGAGGGCGGACTCCAGATCCCGAACTGGTGGCCGCGCGGACGCAAGCAGCGCCAGTGGCCGAGCCACCCGCTTCAGCCGGGCATGACCTTTGCCCTGGAGCCGATGTTCAGCCTGCGGCACTATGCGACCCGCACGCTGAGTGACCATTGGACGGTTGTCATGGCGGACGGCTCGCCCAGTGTGCATGTCGAGCACACCATCGCCGTGACCGACGGCGAGCCGCTGATCCTGACCTTGCCATAAGCTACTCGCACGAAGTGAAGACAGGAAGCAAGCTATGATTCGTATTGAAGGTGTGGATCTCCCGCGTGACAAGCGTGTCGAGGTGGCTCTGACGTACATCTACGGCATTGGCCGCCCGCGCAGCCGGGAGATTCTGGATGCGACGCACATCGATCCCAACAAGCGCATCCGCGAACTGACCGAAGCCGAAATGTCGCTGCTGCGCGATGCGGTGAGCAATTACCGCGTCGAGGGTGAACTGCGCCGCGAAGTGCAGCTCAACATCAAGCGCCTGGTCGAGATCGGCAGCTACCGTGGCCTGCGCCATCGCCGTAACCTGCCGGTGCGCGGCCAGCGGACCCGGACCAATGCGCGTATGCGCAAAGGCCCCAAGAAGACCGTGGCCGGACGTGGCCGCCGTCGTGGGGCGAAGAAGAAGTAACCTACCCTCACTTCCCCTGGCTTTCTCTTCCAGAAGGTACGGGGGATCGGAGCGGTGGACAACGCAGGCGTTGTCCCTACAGTGCGTGTGTAGGGACGAGGCCTGCCTCGTCCGCATCCGTCTGGTCCCCTTGAGGAGAGGGGTTGGGGTGAGGTTCAAGCCTGTACACCAACCACACAGTCTGCTAGAATGAAAGATCGCAAAGTGGCTCCGCAGGGGCTGGGCCGCTGAGTTTTCTGGAGCAGGAAAAACGCATGGGACGCACAGCAACCGGAAGCGCGGCTCCTAGCCGACGGGGTGGCCCTCGGCGCGGAGCAACGAAAAAAGCCAAGAAGAATATCCCTTACGGGCAGGCCCACATTCACGCCACGTTCAACAATACGATCGTGTCGATGACCGATCAGCAGGGCAATGTGGTGGCCTGGGCCAGCGCGGGCACGGCCAATTTCAAGGGCAGCCGCAAGAGCACGCCCTACGCCGCCCGCGTCGCCGCGCAGCAGGCGTCCGACGCCGCGCGCGACCAGGGGATGCAGGAAGTCGATGTGTTCGTCAAGGGGCCGGGGCCGGGCCGCGAAGCCGCGATCCGCGCCATCCAGTCCAGCGGTCTGCGGGTGCGCTCCATCTCGGACGTGACGCCCGTGCCGCACAACGGGGTTCGCCCGCCGAAGAGACGCCGCGTTTAACCGCTTCACGTCTTAACCATTTCGCTCTTGCCCGCACCCGGCGCGCTGACGTTCAGACTGGCCGCCGGTGGCCGGGGAAGTCGTTTCAACCCGTCCGTTTTTGCATCGGTGTAAACACACGCGCGTGTGGAGGAAGCCTTGGCTCGTCATACCGAACCTGTTTGCAGGCTGTGTCGCCGCGAAGGCGAAAAGCTCTTTTTGAAGGGGGCGCGCTGCATGTCCCCCAAGTGCTCCGTGGAGCGCCGGACCTACCCGCCCGGCCAGCACGGACGCGACGCGCAGTACAAGCGTGGCCGGACCTCGGACTACAACGCTCAGCTGCGCGAGAAGCAGAAGGCCCGCCGTATCTACGGCATTTTGGAGCGCCAGTTCCGCCGCTATTTCGCGGAGGCCGTGCGCCGTTCGGGGCCAACGGGCGGCAATTTGCTGATGCTGCTCGAAACGCGCCTGGACAACGTGATTTATCGCATGGGCCTGGCCGATTCGCGGCCTCATGCGCGCCAGCTTGTGCTGCACGGGCACTTTGACGTGAACGGCGTGCCGACGAATATCTCGTCGTACAGCGTCCGGCCCAACGACGAGATCACCGTGCACGGGGCCAGCCGCCGCCTGCCCTACTTCCGCGAGATCCGCGCCTATATGGACGACCGTTCTCGCCCGCCGGAGTGGCTGTCTGTGGACGTCACCCAGGATGGCGTCGTGGGCCGCATGACCCGGATGCCGGAACGGGGCGAGATCGAGCTGCCGCTCAACGAGCAGTTGATCGTTGAGTACTACTCGCGCTAAGCCGTACCGTAGCGTAGCGTAATCGGGGGCCTGGCGTGGCCCCCAGTCTGGTGAGGAGGGACTGTGTCGAATAACAATATGGTGCTGCCCAAGATCGAGAGCGATGCCAGCTCGCGGAACTACGGGCGCTTCATTATCAGTCCATTGGAGAGCGGCTACGGTATCACGCTGGGAAATGCTCTGCGCCGTGTCTTGCTGTCGTCGCTGCCGGGTGCAGCCGTGACCTCGCTGCGTGTGTCGGATGTGTCGCACGAATTTTCGGCCATCCCGCATGTGCGCGAAGACATGACGCAGTTGATCCTGCAAGTGAAACAACTGCGCGTGCGCCTCTTGGATGGCGAATCGGCCCGGCTGCGCCTCGAAGTGCGCGGCGAGGGGACCGTGACCGGCGCGGACATCCTGTGCCCGCCCGAAGTCGAGATCATCAATCCCGATCTCTACCTGTTCACGGTCGATGGTGAGGACGCCCAGCTTGAGCTGGAGATGACGGTGCAGTCCGGGCGTGGTTATAGCCCCGCCGAGGAACGTGGCCGCCTGCCCATCGGCGAGCTGCCGGTGGACGCCATCTTCAGCCCGATCAAGCGCGTTCACTTTGACGTCGAGCGCGCCCGCGTTGGACAGCGCACGAACTACGACAAGCTGATCCTTGAAATCTGGACGGATGGCACGACTCGCCCCGGCGAAGCCATGAGCGAGGCGACCAAAATCCTGATCAACCACCTGGCGATCATCGCCGGCGTCAACGTGGATGCCGTGGTATCGCCCATTGCCGACGCCGAAAAGGCCACCGAAACGAAGCCCTGGGACGAGGAAAAGTACAACACGCCCATCGAGTCGCTCGATCTCAGCGTGCGCGTCTTCAACTCGCTCAAGCGGACCGGCATCACCACGGTTGGTGAAGTGCTTGAAATGCTCGACCGTGGGCCGGACGCCATGCTCGCCATCCGCAACTTCGGGGAGAAGTCGCTGGACGAGCTGGTCGTGCGCCTGCGCGAGAAGGGCTTCCTGGCCGAGACGGCAGACATCGAGATCAAGACGACGGGCGACGCAAGCGCGTAACGGCCCGACTACGGAGGAACGAGGAACCATGCGTCACCGCGTTGCCGGTAAACAGTTAGGGCGCAGCGTCGGCCAGCGTAACGCGCTGCGCCGCACGATGATCACCCAGTTCTTTGAGCACGAGCGCATCACGACCACGCGCGCCAAGGCGGAAGCCATTCGCGGCGCGGCGGAAGAGATGATCACCAAGGCCAAGCGCAGCCTGGCCCACGAGGACCCGATGCGGTCCATTGCGACGCGCCGCCTGCTGGCGGGCCGCCTGGACAGCCCGGCAGTTGTCAAGAAGCTCTTCGACGACATCGCGCCGCGCTTTGCGGAGCGGCCCGGCGGCTACACGCGCGTGTATCGCCTCGGCCCGCGCAAGGGCGACGCGGCGGAGATGGTCGTTTTGGAGCTGGTCGAGCGCGGGGCAGAAGCGGCGAGCGGCCCGCAGTCCCTCACGCAGCGTGCGGGCGGCCTGATCAACCGTATTCGTGGCCGTGGCCGCCGCACTCCGCCCCAAGAGGGCGACGAAAAGTCGTCCTGACGGGCGGCGTGAAGCGTGACCCGGCGCTTCCGGGCCGTCATCGCCTATGACGGCGCGCGCTACCACGGTTTTCAGCGGCTCACCGGCGCGGCGAGCGCGCCAACCGTCCAGGGAGCGCTTGAGGCGGCGCTGTTGCGGGTCAGCGGCGCGGCGACGAGTGTCATGGGGGCGGGGCGCACCGACGCGGGCGTCCACGCGACCGGGCAGGTCATCGCCTTTGACAGCGATTGGCGGCATAGCGACGCAGATCTTCTGCGCGCTCTGAACGCTACTTTACCAGAAGACATCGTCGTGCAGCGGCTCGACGTGGCCGCGCCGGACTTTCACCCGCGTTACGACGCGCTCAGGCGCGCCTACGTGTACCGGGTGTACCAATCGCCGGTGCGCCAGCCGCTGCTCGACAAGACGGCATGGTGGGTCCGGGGCGATCCGGCGCTGGCGCTCGATCAGATGAACGCGGCGGCGGCCCGGCTCGTCGGGACACACGATTTCGCCAGCTTCGGCACACCGCCGCGCGGCGATAAAGGGACCACTCGCCGTACCGTGGTCGAGTCGGTCTGGCTGGACGAGCCAGCGCCCTTGCACGTGGCAGGGACGGCGCGGCTGCTGGCCTACCGGATCGAGGCGGATGCGTTCCTGTATCGAATGGTGCGCGCGGTGGCCGCGACGCTGATCGAAGTCGGGCGGGGGCGGCTCGCGCTCGATGGGTTCGAGGCCGCCTTCCAGGCCAGGGACCGTGCGGCGGTGCGCCATCTGGCCCCGGCCCACGGCCTGACGCTGATCGCGGTACACTATCCAAGTTCGTCGGAGACGACCAGAGCGGGGAGACGCCCGCTGGAGCATGATAACGATGAGGTTCAAGACCTACACACCCACAACCGAGACTCTTGATGCAGAGCGCAAGTGGTATGTGGTGGATGCGACGGATATGATTTTGGGGCGTCTCGCAGCCCGCGTTGCCCATATCCTGCGCGGAAAGCACAAGGCCAACTTTGCGCCTCACATCGACTGTGGCGACTATGTCATCGTCCTGAATGCGGACAAGGTGCGCGTCACCGGCGACCGCATGGACACGAAATACTACTATCGCCACTCCGGCTTTCCTGGCGGCTTCCGCCAGGTATCGCTGCGTAATATGATGGCCAAACATTCCGACCGCGTGGTCGAGACGGCGGTGCGGGGTATGTTGCCGCATAACCGCCTGGGCCGTCAGATGTTCAAGAAACTGAAGGTCTACGCTGGCGGCGCTCACCCGCACGCAGCCCAGAAGCCGGAAGTGCTGGATTTCCCGGAGGCTAAGAAGTCATGACGACGAGCGGTCAGTATTTTGAAGGTGTGGGCCGCCGCAAGGAAGCGAGCGCCCGCGTGCGCATCTACCCCGGCGGCAGCGGGAACGTGGTCATCAACGACAAAGACGGCAAGGACTTCCTGCCGCGCCTGGGCGACCTCGACCTGGCGCTCGCGCCGCTGCGCGTGACGGGCCTGGAGAGCGTCTACAACGTGTCGGTCAAGGTCAGCGGCGGCGGCATCACCGGCCAGACCTCGGCCATCACGCTGGGGCTGGCCCGCGCCCTGCTCAAGGTCGATCCGGAACTGCGCGCCACGCTGCGCAAAGCCGGCCTGCTGACCCGCGACGCGCGCATCAAGGAACGTAAGAAGCCCGGTCTGCGCCGCGCCCGCAAGGCCCCGACCTACACCAAGCGCTAGACCAAGCACCCTCACCCCTGGCCCCTCTCCCTCATGGCGAGGGGCACAGCATGGCGACGTGGCGGACGAGGCAGGCCTCGTCCCTACACGATTCCGTAGGGACAATGCCTGCGTTGTCCGTGTCTGCTGAGGGTTTTTCCCCCTGGAGCGCCCATATGCTGAATCTCGACAGCATTGCCGACTCGATCCGCACCGCGCTCGAATCCAAACACCGGGCGCGTGAGGCGCAGATCGCCCTGTCGCGGGCGCTGATCCAGCACTGCGGCAATGCCATCCGGGCCATGCACCGCCAGGGCTGGGCAGCAGCGCGGGATGGGCTGGCCGAGGCGCGCGCCGTCGTGGACCAGATGCGCGATGTCGTGGCCGAACACGCCGACCTGTACCACGCCGGTTTTACCCAGGACGCCTTCAAGGAATATGTCGAAGCGGCGGGCCTGTTTGCCATGTTGCAGGACGATGCGCTGCCCACGCCGGAGAGCCTGGGCGTCGAAGCGGCGACGTACCTCAACGGGTTGGCCGAAGCCGCCAGCGAGTTACGCCGCTATATCCTGGACTGCCTGCGCCGCGACGATTACGCGCTGGCCGAGCGGCTCCTGGAGCGCATCGACGCCATCTACGACGTGCTGGTCACCTTTGATTTCCCCGATGCGGTCAGCGGCGGCCTGCGCCACCGCGCCGACAACCTGCGCGGCGTCCTGGAGCGCACACGCGGCGACGTGACGCTCAGCATCCGCCAGCGCCGCCTGCAAGACGCCCTTGAGCGCGCCGAGAAACTGCTCGGCTCTGAGTGAAAGACACCATGAATCTGCGTAAAGCCATGCCCGCCGACGTGCCCGGCATCCAGGCGTTGATCCAGGCCAACCTGGACAAGCTTCTGCCGCGCACCGACGACGAGATCGAAGAACTGCTGTCAACCTTCTGGGTTATCGAGGAAGACGACGGGTCCATCGCGGGCTGCTGCTGCCTGGAAGTGTACAGCCCGAAGATCGCGGAGATTCGCAGCCTGGCGGTGGCGGAAACGTGCCGGGGCAATGGCTATGGCGCGATGCTGGTCGAGGCGGCCACCGAAGAAGCCCAGCGCCGCAATATCCAGCAGGTGTTCGCCGTCACCTCGTCGCGGGAATACTTCGAGAGCCTCAACTTCGGCCCGTGCCTGGGCGAGAAATACATCTTGTTCTGGAACGGAACGGACGCCCCAACCACGCCCGCTCTGCCCACGACGAACGCTACAAACGCTCCCAATGGCAAAAAGAAGCAGGGCAATCGCTCCAAAAGCCAGGGCGCGCCCCGCGCTAAAGCACGGGGCTGAAACGACCAAGCCCTGACGGGCTGAAGGCGGAAACGTCGCCCGAAGGGCTTTCTTTGCAGCTTCAGCCCGGTCGCTTCAGCGCCGGGCGCGGCAGACGATCCGCGTTAGCGCCTGAGAATCCACCAGCGCCGGGCTGGCCCAACGGCAAAAAGAGGGCATCCCGCCGCCGTCGAGTATAATGAAGCGGGTGGTCCTGACACGAGGAGCCTCAACCCGCATGAGCTTTGCCCTTCTGGACAATCCGCAAATCCTCTCCGTGGCGTTTTACCCGCGCCGCGCCCGGCCCGACGACGGTTACCGCGCCGGGCTGCCCGGCGTGGTGAGCGGGCTGATCCCGGTGGCCGAGGGCGTCGACCTGGGTTACCGGCTGTACGCCCACCGGCCCGGCGCGCCGCTCATCCTGCACTTTCACGGCAACGCCGAGATCGCGCCTGACTACGACGATCTGGCGGTGTACGTCCACAGCGAGGTAGACGCCTCGCTGCTCGTGGTGGATTATCGCGGCTTCGGCTGGAGCACCGGCAACCCGACGTTTGCGGCCCTCATCGATGACTGCGCGCCCGTTGTGGCCGCGCTGCCCGCCATCCTCGCCGGCAACCGCCTGCCTGCCGATACGCCGCTGGTGATCATGGGCCGCTCGATGGGCAGCGTGCCCGCCCTGCACATCGCCCACAGCTACGCGGACCGTTTCCGCGCCGTGATCATCGACAGCGGCTTTGCAGACCTGCCCGCGCTGCTGGTGCGCATGGGCGTGCCGCGCGTCATGCTCGGCGTGCTCTCGGACCCACTCGGCAACGAGCGCAAAGCCCGCGAACTTCGCCTGCCGCTGCTGGTCATCCACGGCGAAGAGGACATGCTCATCCCGGTCGAGCACGGCCAGCGCCTGTACGACGCCTGCCCGCATCCCGGCAAGGCGATTTTCCGCGTGCCGGGCGCTGGACACAACGACGTTCTGGCCGTCGCGCCGGAGCAGTATTTCGAGACAATGCGCATTTTTCTGAGCGACGTTCGTGCGCCGGGGAGCGACACGCCATGACGGACGCCGAGAGCCAACGCGCCATCCTGCGCGAACACGCCGAGCGCGAGTACGCCGAAGAACTCGACGCGCTGGCCCGCTTTGACGACCGGCAGCGCCCGCCCAACTGGAATCTGTCGCCCTGGGCGGTGGCCATGTACGTCATGGGCGGCGCGTTGCCCAACGGCGTTGAGATCAGCCCCAAGTACATCGGCCAGAAGCGCGTGATCGAGGTCGCCATCGCCACGCTGGCCACCGACCGCGCCCTGCTCTTACTCGGCGTGCCCGGCACGGCCAAGACGTGGGTATCCGAGCATCTCGCCGCCGCCATTTCGGGCGATTCAACGCTGTTGATCCAGGGCACGGCGGGTCTGGCCGAAGAGGCGATTCGCTACGGCTGGAATTACGCCCGGCTGCTGGCCGAAGGCCCGACGCGCGGGGCGCTGGTCCCCAGCCCGCTCATGCGCGCCCTGGAGACGGGCAAGATCACGCGCATTGAAGAACTGACGCGCATCACACCCGATGTGCAGGACACGCTGATCACCGTGCTGTCTGAGAAGACGCTGCCCATCCCGGAATTGAACGAAGAAGTGCAGGCGGTGAAGGGCTTCAACGTGATCGCCACGGCCAATGACCGCGACCGGGGCGTGAACGACCTGTCCAGCGCGCTCAAACGGCGCTTCAACACGGTGGTGCTGCCGCTGCCAGACACGGCGGAAGAAGAGATCGAGATCGTGGAGCGGCGCGTGGCCCGCCTGGGGCGCGCCCTGGAGCTTCCCGCCGAGCCGCCCGCCCTGGACGAGATCAAGCGGCTGGTCACCATCTTCCGCGAGCTGCGATCCGGCCTGACCGCGGACGGCAAGACCAAGCTCAAATCGCCCAGCTCGACGCTGAGCACGGCAGAGGCCATCTCGGTGATGATGAACGGGCTGGCGCTGGCCGCACACTTTGGCGATGGCGTGCTGCGGGCGCACGATATGGCATCCGGCGTGACGGGCGCGGTCGTCAAGGACCCGGTGCAAGACCGCGTCGTGTGGCTGGAGTACCTGGAAACGGTGGTCAAAGAGCGCCCCGGCTGGGCGGACCTGTATCGCGCCTGCCGGGAGATGGTGCGGTAGCCGTCAACGGCGTGGGCGGGTGTGGCGGCGGGCGGTGCACGGCGGGCGGTTCACGAACCGCCCCTACACCATGCGCCGTTGTATGTAGGGGCGCGTCGCGACGCGCCCGCCAGGGGTGAGGTTCAACCCTGCCCGCCGTTTTTTACGCCGACGCCTACGTGATGGCTGATGGCGGGCGTGTCCAGGCCGGGCAGCCATTCCGCCTGGCCGACATAGCCCGGCAGACGCAGCGCCACCCGGTAGTAACTGAACAATTCGGCGGCGCGCTGGTCCCACAGGTGTTTCGAGCGCACGTGCTGGCGGGCATTGTGGGCCATGTGGGCGCGATATGCCGGGTCGCCCGCCAGCAGCAGCATGGCCTGGGCCATGCCGGAGATGGCCTCGTCGGGCGAATGGGCGGGAATCTTGAAGCCTGCGCCGTCGCTCACCAGCGTGGCCGGGCCGCCCAGGTCCAGGCAGATGACCGGGCGCGCCGCGGCCATCGCTTCCAGGCACACCCAGCCGCCTGAATCATGCAGGCTGGGATGAACCAGCACATCGCACTCCGCGATGCGCGCCAGCACCTCATCGCGCGGGATTTGCCCCAGGAAACGCACCTTGTCCGGGACGCCCAACTCGGCGGCGAGCGCCTTCAGCCGCGCTTCTTCCGGCCCGTCCCCGATGAACCAGTACTCGGCGGCGGGGAAATCCTGCGTCAGACGGGCAAAAGCCGCCAGCCCCAGGTGAAAGCCTTTCCAGGCCAGCATCCGTCCGATGCTGACCATACGAAAGGGCGTCAGGTCGTGGATCGGAATCTGGCTGAGCTGGTCGTATTCGTCCGCGCCGAGCGCCACGTTGGTGACGGTTTCCACGTCGCGCCGCCACAGGCGTTGGATGCGCGCCGCCGTCTCCGGCGAGGTGGCCAGCACGAGCCGCGCGTGGCGGGCCGTGTAGCGCACGGTGGGGTGCAGTTCGCCCAGACGGCGCGCCACGTCGCGGACAACCTCGAACAACCAGCCCTTGCGTCCCAACGTCGAATAGAAACTGCGCGGCGCGGACTCCCCGCCGCCCACCGGCCCCCACATGAACGGCGCAGACAGCCGCGACAGGTAACTGGGCGTCCAATACTGGCCGTAGGTGACGTGATGGATCAGGTCAAAGTGCAGCTCGTCGTGAAGACGGCGCGCGAGCGGGTACACGCCGCGCTGCCACAGGTTGTAATGCAGGCGCGTGCCCCGTTTGCCCTTGCGGTAAAACGTCGCCCAACGCGGCAGATCATAGTAGACCCAGTGGATGTTCGACGGGATGCCCGATGCGGCTTCGATCTTCTCGCGGTTGGCCGCCTGGGTGATGGCCCACACGTCAACATGCTGGCTCAGGTGAAGGATCGTGTTCCAGCCTATCCCCTCTTCCGAACCGAGGCCCGGCTCGCAGGCATAAGCTGAGATTAGAACTCTCAGGCGTTTTTCCATGCGTTCTCCCCAGCATAGGTGGTGTAGGCTGCTTGAGACGGCGGTGAAGCAGCAATGTGCGGCAGTCACCCAGCGTACGTCGGGGTGGGTGTGACAGATAAGGCTAACACATGCACGCTAAAGTGAGCACCTTGCTAGAGACTAACACGAGGCGACGAGAAATGAACCTTATTGAATCCTTAACTTTTTGTGAAACCGGCCCGGCGCGCCGGATTGTCCCGCGTGCCGCTACAGGCGGGCCAGCAAGCGCCGTAAGCCGAGCAGTACGAGCAACTGGACCATTGCCAGCGCCACCACGGAAAACTGGTTGAAATAGAAGGCCAGCACATTGGTCAGGGCCAGAGACACCACCAGCGCCAGCGTCCCGGCGCGGATGGCGGTCACGGTCCGCCCGCGCAGGAAGTGAACGAAGGACAGGGCCAGCAGCACGCTGGTGATCAGGTCCAGGGCGAGCATGGACGCATACGAGAACAGGCTGAGCGCGCCGGTGACGCCTTCCTGCTCCACCAGACGCAGCACAAACGAATCGCGCGCCGCCGGGTCGACCAGGGCGATGACGAGCACCACCGCACGCGCCGCCGAGGCGAAGAACAGCACGATGACGCCGATGAGCGCGAGGCGGTGCAGGACCGGGGGCGGAAACCAGCGCGCTTCGAGGGCCAGGATGCGGCGGATCAGGCGCTCGACCGGCGTCTCGATGTGCGGCGTGAGCGGCACCTCGGGGGAGCGCAGCGCCTCGCCGAGCGCTTCGGCCAGATGGGCCAGATCGGGGCGCGACGGCGCGGCCTCGGTCCGGATGCTCTCCAGGCGCACGATGAGCGCATCCCGCTCCATCTCGCTCAGGTCGCTGTCGAGTATCTCTTGCAGGTCTTCCAGGACGCCGTACATCTCGGCGCGCGGGCCGCGCACCCGGTTGCGGTAGGTGAAGACGTAGACGAAGACGATGAGCAGGAAGGCGATGTAGATGATCGGCGCGGCCAGCGGGAAAAAGTAGTTCAGGTCGCGCGTGATGAACTTGCCCACCTCGTCGATGAACAGGCCCGTACCGACGCCGGCCATGACGGCGGCGATGCTGTTCGTCCACCGGCTGGCGAAGATGAGTGTGATGAGCGCGGCCAGCACCAGGAACAGCCCGCCCCACAGCGCGTGCGCGATGTGGAAGGTTGCGTTCCCGATCTGCGGGTAGCCGGTGATTTCCAGGAAGAAGCGTGTGCCGACTACCGTCGCGCCGAGCGATACGAGCAGCCAGAGCACGTAGTCGGGCGCGTCCTGGTGCTGGACAGGGCGGCGAAAACGATGCAGGGTGTTGTCGTTCATCTGGTCAGCCCTCTGGAATGCGGTAGGGATGCAAGGTGATTGTAGCATGGCCCCTGCCGCGCACGGCATCCCGTCCGCCCGCGTTTTTATTCGCGTTTCTAACTTGTCCGGACAGGCTATTCCGTTTATGATCGTCGCAGAACCTCAACGACGCGGGCGCCCCCTGCCTTTTCCACAGGGCGGCGCGTCCCGTGGGGGACTGCAACGTCATGAACCAGACACTTCGTATCTGTCCGGTGTGCCGGGTGGGCCTGATGAAGCCCGCCAGAGCGCCCTATGTCAACCAGTACGGCGAGACGGTCGTCAGCGCCCCGAACATCCCCGCGTGGCGCTGTGACGTGTGCCGCGAAACCGAGTTTGACGAGGCCATCCTGGAGCAGATGGAATTGCTGCTCGGACAGGGCCTTTTGCCGCCGAACCGCTATCGCCCCAACGCCGCCCCGCCGCAGAAACGCGGGCCGGGTGCGCCGGGCGCTTCCGGCGAGGCGCAGTCGCCCGTCCAGGGCAAACGTGCGGGCCATCGTAAAGCGAGCGCTAAATGAGCCTGAACCTCACCCTCACCCCGTCTGAGCGGTTACAGCGGCGGCTGCGCGGCGAGCCGGTCGACCGCCCGCCGAACTTCGACATCATGATGCAGTTCGCGGCGCACTACGTCGGCAAACCGCTGTCCGCCTACTACCAGGATTACCACGTCCTGGTCGATGCGAACCTCGCCGTGCGCGAGGCGTTCTCGCTGGACATTGTGCAGGCCATCTCCGACCCGTACCGCGAGGCGGCGGACTGGGGCGCGGCCATCGAGTTCCCGCCGGACAGCATCCCGCTGGGTGAAACGCCCTTGCTGGCCGATCCGGACACGCTGGCGAGACTCAAGACGCCCGATCCGGCCACCGGGCGGCGCATGTCCGACCGGCTAGAAGCCGTCCGCCGTTTTCGCGAGGAAGTGGGCGGCGACGTGCCGATCATGGGCTGGGTCGAGGGCGCGCTGGCCGAAGCGGCGGACTTGCGCGGCGTCTCGAATCTGCTCACCGACGTGTACGACCGGCCCGACTGGGTGAACGAACTGCTGGAGCGCTGCACCGAGGTGGCTATCGACTTCGCTCGCGCCCAGATTGCGGCGGGTGCGGACATCATCGGCCTGGGCGACGCCATCGCCTCGCAGGTGTCGCCCCGGATGTACGAGAAATACGCGCTGCCCTACGAACAGCGCATCTTCGCCGCCGTGCACGAGGCGGGCGCGCTGGCGCGGCTGCACATCTGCGGCAACACCACCAAGCTACTGCCCATGATGGCCCGCTGTGGCGCGGACATCATCGATATCGAGTGGATGGTCGATATGCGCGCCGCGCACGAGGCGTTCGGGCCGAACATCGCCGTGTGCGGCAACTTCGACCCGCTGGCGGTCATGCTGCGCGGCGCGCCGGACGAGGTGCGCGCCGCGACGACGGCGTGCATGGCGGCGGGCGGCCCGACAGCCATCAGCGCGGCGGGTTGCGAGATTCCGGACGGCACGCCGCACGCCAATCTGCTAGCCCAGGCCGAGGCGTTGCGCGAATTGGTCCGTTGACCGCCCGAACCGGCTGCGTTCAAGCGCGTCTTCGTGGACTATCAGGAGTGGGCGGATCATCAAAGCGGGCGCGTCACGACGCGCCCCTACGCAATCCGGCGCTGTAGGGGCACAAGCCGCGGTCGGACGCCGCGTGTACCTGTGCGTCACGACGCGCCCCTACGCAATCCGGCGTTGTAGGGGCACAAGCCGCGGTCGGACGCCGCGTGTACCTGTGCGTCGCGACGCGCCCCCTACGCAATCCGGCGCTGTAGGGGCACAAACCGCGGTCGGACGCCGCGTGTACCTG
>JADZBY010000483.1 GCA_020851855.1 Anaerolineae bacterium | reverse complement strand
GCCGCGCCTGCGCTTCACGGCTCAGCCAGTCGCCGCCCGCATAGACGAGCAGCGGCTTGGCGGCCTGATCCGTCTCCAGATCATCGATCTCGATGTCGATATCCGCGTCGTACAGCGCGCGCAGGGCAGCGTCGCCGTGCGGGGTGGGCAGCGGATCGCGCACGTTGACGATGACGCCAACCGACGTCAGCTTTTCGAGCGTCGGCGGATTGATCTCGCGGAAGGCGCGCACGATCCGGGCGAAGGCGTCGTACAGTTCAGGCCGGGTCCGGCCCCATTCGTTGATCGGACTGCACAGCCAGTTGTCGCGGTTGACGAGCATGTACCAGTTCCAGCCCGCCACGCCGGCCAGCAGCGCAGAGAGGCAGGCCAACAGGTAGTGGTTGGCGCTCAGCACGCCGGTTTCTTTCTGCCCACCCTGCCAGATGCCCGCCTCGAACTCCGGGATGACGGGCAGCGCGCTGTACGTCCGCGTCCGGCGCACGGTGTCCAGGAAATCGCGGTGCTCGTCCGGCCCGGCGCGAAACTCGTTGGATGGGTACAGGTCCGGCCCGGC
The DNA here is from genome assembly GCA_020851855.1 of Anaerolineae bacterium. Classification (GTDB taxonomy): domain Bacteria; phylum Chloroflexota; class Anaerolineae; order Aggregatilineales; family UBA2796; genus JADZBY01. Next base: position 6,711 of record JADZBY010000483.1, on the reverse strand, counting down.
CACGTCCGCCGCGCCGCCGGCCTCGAAGTCCCGCCAGCCGCCGATCTGCGGCGTGACGTAGGTGTTGGCCAGGATGGGCACATCCACGCCCAACCGCCGGAACTCGCCCGCCGTCCAGCGCACACACTCCGCCGCGTACCACGCCCGGAAACGGCAGAAGTCCAGGTAGCGGTTCAGATAGGCGCGGTCGCGGAAGGCCGGGCGCATGACGACCTGGGCCTGTGTGAAGGCCGAGAAATCGATTTCCCAGGCGGCGTTCAGCCGAGAAACATCCCCGTAGCGTTTCTCAAGAAACTCGTGAAACAGGCCGGGCGAGTCGCCAAAGCCGAGTTGATCTTCGTAGTAATACGGCCACGGGTCCGGCTCGTTTTCCGCCTGCCAGAGCACGATGGGGCCGCCGTTCGTGGCCAGGTATGGGCGGGCGACCTCGACCACGGCGGCCATGTAGGGCAGCGCTGCCGCCTTGAAGTCCGGGTGGAGCCGGTGGACGCCGACCACGCGGTCCGGGATGCCCGCGTTCACCCACTCGCTGTAGATGTACGGGCCGGGCCGCAGGATCAGTTTCAGCCCTTCGTCCGCCGCCATGTCGAGGAACGCGGGCAGATTGCGCGCCGGGGCGGTCCGCCCGGTGAGGTCGTAGTCGCCCGGCGCGATCTCGTGATATTCCCAGCACACATACGTCGCGGCCATGTCCAGGCCGAGCGCGCGCACCTGCCGCAGCACGGCGCGCCAGTTTTCGGGCTGGAGCCGCCAATAATGCACCTCGCCGCTCAGAAGCGGGTACGCCTTGTCGCCCAGCCAGACCTGTTTGTCGTGAATCTGTACTGAAACCATGCCGGTCTGCCCTCTTCGCGCTCAGCGGGGCAGGCGCGCGGCGACGGGCAGCATGGCCGGGAAGGGCGCGTGCGGCTCGGCCTGATACCAGTAGGCGGTGGACGAGTAGTCGTTGGTCAGCTTGTTGGCGTGGCCGTGCTCGATGGTGACCCTGATCGACTTCTCGAAGAAGATCGGGTCTTCGATGTGATAGCGGTACACGGTATTTTTGCCCCGCCAGCGCCAATCCGACGATCCCTGGTTCAGGATCACGCCGTGGTACGGCGCGGAGTATTCCTGGGTCGGGCAGAAAGCGGTGTTGAAATAGTCTTCCGTGCCCGTGCCGTACAGGGACGGCAGCGGCTCGCCGTCGATCAGGATCATGTCGTCGCCTTCGCCGTACCAGTCGTTCGCCTGGCGCGAGAAGCAATCGATATCCAGGTGGCAGCCGACGTAGTGGCCGCGCCCTTCCGCTTCGAGGATGACGTAGTTCTTCTCGCCGGTCAGGTTGGGCGTTTTCCAGGCTTCGCGCATCGCCGCGCTGTTGTCTTCGTAGCGCACCGAGGGATCGGCCCAGCCGGGCGTGGGGTTGACGCGCCGCCACTGGGCATGGAAACGCCCGTAGTCGGCCAGCGACGTGCCCGCCGGGTAGTCTTCGTAGTCGATGTAGAAGTAGAAGTTGAGCCGGGCCGCGCCTTCGTTGGTCACTTCGATGCGCGCGCCCGTCTCGAAGGGCATCGGGAACCAGCAGTTGAAGCCGCGCCCGTCTTCAGGACTCATCTGCAGAGGCAGCGAGACGAAGTTGCGGGCCATGCCGTGCCCCATGCCGAAGAAGTCCCCGATGGGCGTCTCGACGCTGGGCGATGTCTCACCGTCCCAATACATGCGAAGCAGCGCTTTGCGAAACGGGTGTTTGTCCGTCGTCCACATCGTGCACCAGATGTGCTTGATGCAGCCCGGCTCTTTGATGTCGGCAAGCGTGCGCGTCTGGCCCGGCTCAATCTCCCACCAGTCGCTATTGCCGCCGGTCGGGTCGTAGCTTGACACGCGCCGCCGCCGCACTCCGGGCCGCAATTGCGCCAGACCGGCGAGCGTGCTCATCCCAAGGATCATGTTCCTGCGTCCTTTCAAAACCGGTATAGACAACTTCCAGGTGCGGGGAAGTGTAGCGCAGAATCGGCGCGATGCGGGGCAGCCTGTCACGAGGTTGGCAGGCGTCGGACGACGCAGGCGTGGTCCGGTGGTCGCGGTCGGGAGTCAGTACGCCGTGTAGAGCGTGTGATGCACTTCGAGCGGCAGACATCGCCCAGAGGGACGATGGCAACACGTTTACCTCACCCCAGCGCCACGTCGAGCAGCATCATGACGCCAAAGCCGACCATCGTGCCCAGCGTGGCGAGGTCCGAATTGCCGTTCGTCTGTGACTCGGGAATAACTTCTTCGATAACAACGAATATCATCGCGCCGGCGGCGAAACTCAGCGCGTAAGGCAATAGCGGCTGGGCAATGGTCACGGCCAGCGCGCCGATCACGCCCGCGATTGGCTCCACCGCCGCCGAAAGTTGCCCATAAAAGAATGCCCGCCTGCGCGTGAAGCCCTCGCCACGCAGCGGCATGGCCACCGCCGTGCCTTCCGGGAAGTTCTGCAGCCCGATGCCGATGGCCAGCGCCACTGCCGCCGTGAACAGCACCTCGGATTGCTGGAGCCACGCCGCGCCAAAGGCCACGCCCACCGCCAGCCCTTCCGGGATGTTGTGCATGGTGATGGCCAGCACCAGCAAGATGATGCGCTGCCAGTTGGTGCGCACCCCCTCCGCCTCGTCTGCCGTCTTGAACAGGTGCACGTGCGGCAGAATCTTGTCCACCGCCGCGAGAAACAGCCCACCCAGCCCAAAGCCGATCAGCGCGGGCAGCCACGAGGGCAGCGGCCCCGATTCGGCCATCTCAATCGCCGGGCTGAGCAGCGACCAGAAGCTCGCCGCGATCATCACGCCGCCCGCAAAGCCGAGCATGGCATCCAGCAGTTTGCGGTTCATCGTGCGCGTGAGGTAGATGGTCGCCGCGCCGAGCGCCGTCACGCCCCAGGTGAAGAGCGTTGCCAGCAGCGCGGGCAGTGCGGGATGAACGTTGAGCATGACGCAGAACCCTCCGAGACGTGCGCCTGAGCGGAGATTGACGCGACACGGCCAGAAAACAGAAGCGGGGCGGCGCCGCGTATTATGCGCCGCGCCGCCCCGTTTTGCCAGTGGCCCGACCCGCATCAGAACCGCCGGAGCCGCCCCGCGCTTAAGCACGGGGCTGAACCTACGAAGCCCTGGTGGGCTGAAGCCAACGGCGTTAGCCCGGTCGCTTACGGGCTTTTAGGATGGCGGACGGATCATGATGGCGGGCGCGTCGCGACGCGCCCCTACACAGGATGGCGTCGTAGGGGCGGATCGCGAGCCGCCCGGAAGCGTGACTGCGCCCATTCCTTAAAATCCATCACCGCCGGGCGGACCTGACGCTGCGCCGATCCATGCGGTGCGATGCGATAGCCTGGCCCGCTTCTCAGGCCTTGAAGATAAGCTTGCGCAACTCCGTGAACCACAGGATGGTGCTGCCCACGCCCAGGCACACGAGCCAGTCCCCGAAGCTCAGGCTCACCGTGTTGAACGCGGTCTGCAGGAACGGCACGTAGATGACGAGCACCTGCAAGAACGCGGACAGCAGCACGGCGATCCATATCCAGCGGTTGGTGAACAGGTGCGAAAAGGCGCTGCGCCCTTCGGCCCGCGCGTTGAACACGTTGAACAACTGGTAAGACACCAGCGTGGTGAAGGCCATCGTGCGCGCGTAGACGATATCGCCCGTGCCTTCGATCAAACCGCCCGGCAGCGTCAGGTCCATGACGAACAGCGTACCCGCCGCCAGGATAAACCCGGCGAAGAAGATGTCGAACCACATACGCCCGTTGATGACCGGGATGCGCGGGTCACGCGGGGGACGCTTCATCACGTCGGGGTCGGGCGGCTCCATGCCCAATGCCAGCGCCGGGCCGGAGTCGGTGACCAGGTTGATCCACAGGATTTGCGTGGCGAGGATGGGCACCACGACGTGCGAGCCTTCCTCGGCGGCCAGGTTCAGGAACCGGGCGAAGATGACGCCCAGGAACATGGTCAGCACTTCGCCCATGTTGGACGAGAGCAGGTAACGCAACGAGTCGCGGATCGACTTGAAGATCGAGCGGCCTTCTTCGACCGCCGCCACAATCGAGGCGAAGTTGTCGTCGGTCAGGATCATGTCCGCCGCGCCCTTCGACACGTCCGTACCGGTGATGCCCATCGCGACGCCGATATCGGCCGCCTTGAGGGCGGGCGCGTCGTTCACGCCGTCGCCGGTCATGGCCGCGATCTGGTGGTTGGCTTGCAGCGCCTTGACGATGCGCAGCTTGTGCTCCGGCGCGACGCGGGCATAGACCGGCACGTCCATGACCAGCTTCTGCAGCGCCGCGTCGTCGGTGTTTTGAAGCTCCGCGCCGGTCATCGTCCGTTCGCCGGGGCGGCAGATGTCCAGCTCGCGGGCGATGGCTTCCGCCGTCTTGGGATGGTCGCCGGTGATCATGACCGGGCGCACGCCTGCCCCGCGCGCCACGCGCACCGCGTCTTTCGCTTCACTGCGCGGCGGGTCAATCATGCCGATCACGCCCAGGAAGATGAACTGCTCCTCGATCTCCTCGGTCCACTGGTGATCTTTGCCGTTGCCGTTTTCGCCTTTCAGCCGCCGGTCGGCCACGCCGAGCGTGCGTAGCGCCTCGCTGGCAAGCTGCTCGATAGTCGTCTCGATCTCGTCGCGGCGCTCCGGCGTCAGCGGGCGGATGCTGCGCCCGACGCGCTCGTGTGTGCAGCGGGCCAATACGATGTCCGGCGCGCCTTTGCTGACGACGAGCGGCTCCTGGTCGGCTTCCTGGTCAAGATGGACCGTGCTCATCATCTTGCGCTCGGAGCTGAACGGCACTTCGCCCACGCGCGGGAACCGGGCGTCAAGCTCTTCTTCCGTCAGCCCAACTTTGCGCGCCGCGACGAGCAACGCGCCCTCGGTCGGGTCGCCCTGGACCGTCCAGCGCCCGTCTCTTTGTACTAGATTGGCGTTGTTGGCCAGACTGGCTGCGCCAAAAGCCCGGCGCGCCTCGAAACACAGGGCGTCGTCCAGGTCCTTGGAGATGGGTTTGCCGTCCTGGCGCGCTTCACCATCCGGCGAATAGCCCGTGCCGGTGAAATCGATGCGCCCGTTGGCCGTGACCAGGGCGCGCACCGTCATCTCGTTCTTGGTGAGCGTGCCGGTTTTGTCCGAGCACACCACCGTCGTGGAGCCGAGCGTTTCCACGGCGGACAGCTTGCGCACGATGACGTTGCGGCGGGCCATGCGCTGCATACCCAGCGACAGCGTGATGGTGGTGATCGCTTTCAGCCCTTCCGGCACGGCGGCGACGGCCAGCGAGATGGCCAGCAGAAGCACCTGCACCAGGTCGGCCACGGACTGCACGCCGCCCAACAGGATGATGGTCAACGCGATGATCACGGCGATGGCGATCACCGCCAGGCCGAGCAACTTGCCGACGCGGTCCAGTTCGCGCTGGAGCGGCGTGGCGGTTTCTTCGGTGGATTGCAGCGTGCCGGCGATCTTACCAAGCTCCGTTTCTTCGCCGGTGCTGGTGATCACAGCGCGGCCACGTCCGGAGCTAACCGCCGTGCCGGAGAAAATCATATTCGCCTGGTCGGCAATGCCCACGTTCTGATCGAAGTGCAGCGAGTCCTTGCTGACCGGCACGCTTTCGCCGGTCAACATCGCCTCGCTGACGCGCATGGCGATAGCCTCGACGACGCGGCCATCGGCGGGCAGCGTGTCGCCTTCTTCGATGAGCAGCACATCGCCGGGGACCACGTCTGCCGCCGGGATGGTGTGCGGCGCGCCGTCGCGTAAGACACGGGCCGTCGGCGCGGACATGGCGCGCAGGGCCTCGACGGCATGTTCGGCGCGGCTCTCCTGCAAATAGCCCAGGATGCCATTGAAGATGACGATGGCCAGGATGACCAGCGACTCGTAGGGGATGGCCGACTCGTGCTCGATGATCCACACGACGAACGAGATGCCGACGGCGATGAGCAGCAGGAAGGTCAGCGGGTCGCGAAATTGGCCCAGGAATTGGATATACCAGGGCACGGGCGGCTCGCTGGGCAGCTCGTTCTTGCCATATTGCTCAAGACGGGCCGCCGCTTCCGCCGCGCTCAGGCCGGTCTTCAGGTCGGTCTTCAACCGGGCGACGACGGCTGTCACCGGCAGTCGATAAGGCGGCAAATTCGCCTGTTCAGGCGTCGTGCTCATACGCTCGCTCTCCAACATTCCGTGTTACGCCTCGCTGGTAGCCCGGCTGACCAGGCACGCACATTCAGCGTTGCTATTCGGGTGTCTGTGTGTCGGGCGTGATGCAGTATAGTCCCGCCGCGCCGGAAGCGAAAGCGGGGAACCCTCAATATCGGGGGTATCGCATCCAAAACGCCTCACCCCCTACCCCCTCTCCATGCCGTCGGGGTCCCCCTGGGGTGACAGACGTGGAGAGGGGCTGGGGGTGAGGTCCGTGTCCTGGCGGCATCGTCCTGCGCACTGTCCGACGCGCAAAGTGCGTAACAGGTTCTACACGCCGAACTCGCCGCGCACCAGTTCCAGCTTGCCGATGATGCCGGAAAACTCGCTCATCAACTCGGCGGCGCGCACCGCGTCGGCCACTTCCATGAAGCCCACCGACTTACGAAAGCCTTCGGGCAGCGCCTCGATCTCCTGCCGGATGCGCTCGATGGCGTGGCTGCCGGCGACCACGATCAGGCGCTGCACCGTCGGGTTGTTCTGCGCGCGCTGAAGGTT
>JADZBY010000482.1 GCA_020851855.1 Anaerolineae bacterium | reverse complement strand
GCCCGCCCTGGGAAAAGGGAAATTCGGCGCGCTCCAGGTAGCCCATCGACGCCTGATCGCCCTCGCGCCGGGGCCGCCAGCCGTCCATGACAAAATCCGGCGCAGGCACAAGCGGCAGGCAGGCCGTGCAATCGCTGGCTATCCACTCGCCGTTGTAGCGGCGCGCCAGATGCACGTGCGTCCCGACGGCGTTCAGGAAAAAGCCCTCGCACGACGGGTGGCCGATGGGCGCGCCCGCCTCAAGCAGCGTACCCCGCGCCGCGCGGTCCTGATCGGCCACGTGCAGATACGTGATCGTCCAGCCGGTGCGCTCGTCGCCGTCCAGGTCCAGGTCGAGCACCACGACGCCATCGCCGGAGCGGGCTACCACGCCGCGCGCCACCGCCCTGATCCAGTAGGGCGAGACGTAACAGCGCCCCCACTCCACCGGCACGACATCCGGCGGGCGCGGCGGCGCAAAATCAACCGCGCCCCACGCGCTGCCGCGCCGGTCCCAGCCGCCGTGCAGGCTGCCGGAGAACAACCACGGCTCGCCGGCTTGAAAAGGCAGGCGAAGCGGCGGCTGGACGAGGTCGGGCGGGGCGAGTGGATCGAACGCGCGGGCGAATGGGTCGCCGAAGAGCCGCGTATACGTCGCACTGAAGCCATCCGGCGAGACGTCGGCGGCCCACCGGGTGCGGTCCGGCGCGGTCTGGCCCAGGACATGCTGTACGGCGATGCTGGCGGCGTTCAGGTCCGGGTGAAAGGGCACCGACGCGCCATCCGGGAAGGCGAGCGCCCACAGCCCGCGCGTGCGATAGCCGTAATAGCCGGTGTTGAGCTGATTGGCAGCATAGATCAGCTGGTTGAACAGGCCACGCCGCGCCTCGTTGACGTGCCCCAGCGGGTAATCGCGCTCGGCAGGGGCCGGGTTGCTCAGCCAGCCGGAGCGGTAGTCGAGCAGGGCCAGCAGCAGGCGCGGATTGACGCTCAGGTTTTCGCTGACGAAGCGCACGATCTGCGCGCCGCTCAAGGTTCGGCCCTGCACGGCTTCGCGGTAACTGGCGATCAGGCCGGGCTGTGCGGCGACGAACGCATCCAGGTCAAAATCGGCGGCGGATGGCGAATTGACCAGCTCACTATCCGGCAGGATCGCGACGTTGGGCGTTGTCTCGCCGTCGGGACGTGGTCGCGGCCTGACAGGCGTCGCGGTGGCCGCCGGGCGCGGTGTGGCGCTGGGTGGGATGGGCGTCTCTTCCACGACCAGCGACGGCACGAGGCTGGGCAGCGTGCGCGGCGTCACCAGCGCCACCACAGGCGTGGGCGGCGGCAACGTCTCGGTCGGCGCAGGGGTCGCTGTCGGGTTCGTCCGCGTTTCTCTCCCCGTAAGCGAGGGCGTGCCGGATGGCGGCGGGCCGGGCAGCAGCGTATCGATGACCTCGTAGGGCGTCCCGCTCAGGCGCGTGGTCTGCACGCCCCACGCGATCAGGACCAGGACGCCCGCCGCCAGCACGATCAGCGCGGACATGCAGCCGACGGCCAGCACCCCCAGCCACGCCGCCCGTTTTTTCGGCTTCGTTTGGTGCACGCGCCCCATCCCGTCCTCGTGTTAGGCCTGGACTAGAAAATGACCGCGCTCAGCACCGCGTCGCCCGCCGCCAGCCCCGGCAAGGGCGCGCCGGCGTCAGCGCGCGCCGCGCCGAGCCGTTCCAGCGGGATAACCTTCAACGCGCCGCGCCGGGTGAGCGCCAGCACGGTCTTGCCCACGCCGACGGTGAGCAGCGTGTGGCCTTTGAACGGCTGCCCGGCAGACGCGCCCGGCGCTTTGCGGGCCGGGAAGTCGGCGGCGCGGCGTACGAAGACGCGCCCCTCGTCGCTGACGAGGGCGAACTCGGCATCGTCGGCGAGCGGCGTCAGGCCGGCCAGCGTGTCGCCGCGCGGCAATTCCATCACCAGGCTACCCGACCCGGCCAGCGAGCGCTCCGGGAAGCGAGTCCAGCGGCCCTGGCGCGAGACAGCCAGCAGGTCGGCGTTGTGTGAGGGCACGGCGAAGGCGACCGGATCGCCGGGGATCAGGCTGCGCAGAAGCCGGTCGCCACGGCCCGCCGCCGTGGCAACGCGCGCCGCCAGCACGGAATAGGCGTAGCCCTGCGCCGTGACCAGGACCAGGAAACGGTACTGCTCGAAGGCGCTGGCGTCGAGCATGGCGGCCACGTCGCGCGGATTGCCGAGGCTGGCCGGACCCTGGCCCGGCTCCGGCGTGGGCAGGTCCGTCACACCCAGGCTGAACAGGCGCGAGTCGGCGGTGACGATGATCAGGCTCGCCGCCGGGCCGCACACCAGGAGATTCGGGCGCTCCGGCAGCACGAGCGTGCCTTCTGGCGCGTCGCCCAGGGGCAGGCTGGCCTCGATGCGGTCCTGGGCATAGGCGATCAGGCGCTTTTCAATGCCCACCTGGCGCAGCGCCGTTTCCAGGTCGCGGATGCGCTTTTGCAGCACATCATCGGGCGCAGCGCTGACCGTCGCCGCGCCGGACAGGTGGCGTCGGCGGCGCAGGGCGATCAGTTCACCGCGCAATTCTTCGTTCTGGCGGTCCAGGAAAGCCAGCCGGTCGGCCAACATACGGATCAGATCGGCGGCGGATTCGGGATGCTGCTGCGCTTCCAGAATCCACCATTGGGCATCTTTCTTGTCCAGCATGGCGCGCCTCCATCGCAGCGTTCAGCGGGCGAAATGGCGAAACGGCGAAACGAAGGGCGTCCCAGTATACAAGTCGCAACCGGGTCCGGGAAGGGCGAACCTTCCCGCCATGTTATACCCGGTCAGCCGGTCACTTCCTCATTGCCTATGCTGAACATCGCGCCCAGGTCATCGCGCGAATAGGCTTTGAAGGCTATCAGGGTCTCGGTCTGCAGGATGTTCGGCACGCCCCGGATGCTCTTGGTCATCAGGTCCGCGATTTCCTCGTTGGTGTGCGTGCGCAGGATGGCCACGAGGTCATATTGCCCGGCCACGGAAAAGACTTCCGTCACGCCGTCGAAGCTCAACAAGCTCTGGGCGACGCCCTCCACCCCGTTGCGCTCGACTTTGAGCAGGACGATTGCCGTTACCATGATGTGATGGCTCCTTTTCAAGCTGGAAGATGGTGCATGAAACCCTCACCCCCGGCCCCTCTCCCTCATGGCGAGGGGTGGAAGATGCAGAATACACGTGGCTCTTCTCCCCTCAAACGCCCCGCGCCTACTCTCTGTCCCTGAGCCGTGGAACACGAAGAGTGCAGCTGGCCCTTCTGTCCTCTCCCCCTGGGGGAGTGAGGGCGTATGTGCGATGCCTGTCTACCCCTCGATGCCCTGCACCGTTTCGCTGATGATGCGGTCCATGACCAGGACCTGCGCCTGCTCCTCGGTGCAGCCGTCGTCCAGCGCCGTGAAATAGGTGGCCAGTTGCCGGTCGGCGCTGGTCCCCTGGGCCAGGATGGTGCGCACGTACTCCACATCGCGCCGCGAGCCGAGATCATCCACTACG
>JADZBY010000481.1 GCA_020851855.1 Anaerolineae bacterium | reverse complement strand
CGCCGCCTGATCGATCTCGCCCTGGATGCGCGGGATTGGGATCGCGCCGCCCGTTGGCTGGATCAAGCCGCGCGGCTCGATCCGGCGGATGGCGAAACGGTTTTTCACGCCGCACTGCTGCGCGCTCCGGTCGCCCCGGCGGACGCGCCCGTTGCGCTGGCGCACGCTGCCGCCGATCCCGAGTTTGCGACGGGCGTGCAGGCGATTCTGGTGGTGCTCGCCGAGTACGGCGGCGCGCCGCGCGGTGAGCTGGCCTTCCGGCTCGGTTTGGCCATGTCCAACCTGGGCGAATGGAATTACGCCGAGCGCGCTTTCCGCGCCGCATTGGAGACGGAGCGGGCGAATCCGGCGGCGCTGGCCTTCCTGGGCTTGGCGCAGAGCCACACCGGGCGCGACGGCTGGCCGCCCATCCGGCAGGCGCTTGATCTGGCCCCGAACGATGCGCTGGTGAACTATGCCGCCGGGGTGCACTGGCGGCTCAACGAGGATGCGGCGCGCGCCCTGGAAGCGCTGCAAACGGCCCGCACGCTCGATGCGCACAACCCGGCCATCGCCGCCGAGCTAGGACTGGCCTACCAGGATGCCGGGCAGCCCAGCGAAGCGCTTCTCTATTTGACCACGGCCACCGAGCTTGCGCCCGACGATCCGGCCTTTCGTCGCTTGCTGGCGAGCTTCATCGCGGATGGCGGCTATGATCTGACCGGGCAGGGGTTGGCCCTGTTGCGGCGTTTGGCGGAACATGCGCCGGATGATCCCGACGTGCTGGCCAGCCTGGGTTGGGCGCTCCTGGCAGCGCGGGACGTGGCCGCCGCGCGCGATGCCCTGAACCGGGCGGTGACGCTCGACGCCGAGAATCCGCGCACCCGCTTCTACTTCGCCGCGCTCTTGGAGATGGAAGGCGACCTCGACGGCGCGCTCGACTCGTACCGTTTCGTAGCGTCCCGTCCGGACGCGGGCGGCTTCATCGAACGGGCGCGCCGGGCCATTGAGCGGCTGGCGGGTGGGTAGTACATCAATTTGGTGAGGAATCAGGATCGTTTCCCCCACGAAGAGGGAGGAGCGAAGAGAGCCGGTTTTCCCTTCCCCTCTTGATGGGGGGAAGGGCAGGGTTAGGGGGTGTTCTTTCCTTGTCGGGGTACTAGCCTCTGCCCGTCGCCGCGTTCGTTTGTGACAAGCATAAGCCGAATGTGTGACCTCTTTCACTAGCCGCGCGGTCGGTCCGGGTGGATGATCGGGGCAGGTGAAATGAGGACATGCCTATGCTGTATCCACATGAGACTCACACGCGCGTGCGTGAGGCCGCCAGCCCGGCCCGCTGCGCCGCCTGCCCACCGGATCGGGTGTGCGCCTGGGACTGTGAGCAAGGCCTGAGCATCCCCGACATCGAGCACGGCGCGCGGCTCTTGCGCGAAGGCAGACTCGCCGCGCCGTCGCTGTCGCCAGAGGCCGAACCGGCGCTCTGGACGCGGTATAACGCCCTGCACGAATAGAAGGCGAGCCGGTCCGTGTGCCGCATGCGCAATCAGGCGCTATAATCGGCTCCCGGTCGGGTCTGCGGACCGGGAGCTGACATTGAAACGAAGCAACCTCGCCTTCCTTCTCGCGGCGGCCATGCTGCTGGTCTTCATTGGCGTATTGCCCGCTGCCCACACCGCATCGTATGCCGCTCCTGGTCAAAGCGATGCCACCCGCCGCCAGGAAACGCTGAACGCCATCGTCAACCCCCGGCTGACGCTCACGGCGCGCGGCGTCGTCGCCCGCACCGCGACAGCGCAGGCCCTTCTGACGGCCACGATGGCTTCCAGCCAGACCCACAGCGCCCAGACGCTCGCCGCCGGCCAGACTCAGAGCGCCGCCGCGCTGTATGCCGCGCTCACCGGCACGGTGATGGCGCAGACCTGGACCTCGACGCCGACCGAGACGGGCACGATCACACTCACGCCCAGCGCCACACTTGGCCCGAACGAGACGGACCAGTTCGCTACCGTGCTGGCCGAAGTCGGCGCGCGCCTGACCCAGACGCTCGGTGTTCAGACGGCCATCGCGCAGACCGTCTCGTTCCAGGAAACGGTGAACGCCGTCCTGAACGCCACGCTGGGCATCATCCCTTCGGCCACCATCACACTCACGCCGACGCCGTCCGAGACGCTTGACGTGACGCCCACGCCCATGAACGCCACCGATCAATTTGCTACCCTGTTGGCCGACGCCAACCTGCGCATCACCCAGACCAGCGCGGTGCTCGGAACGGTGTCCGCACAGCAGACCGTCAACGCCATCATCGCCGCCACGCTCGGCCTGACGGCGACGCCGACCATCACGCCCACGCCGACTCTGACGCCCACGCCGGACGCCGCGCAGATTCAGCAGACGCTTGAGGCGCTCATCAACAACAGCCTGACTCAAACGCCCGAAGCGGCCATCGCACAAACCGGAACCGCTGCCGTGCAGGCCACCATCAACGCCATCGCCGCCCAGGACCTTACCGCGACCGTCTTCGTCGTGCGCGCCACCCTGGTGACCGGCCTGGAGCCGATTGCGCCCGCGTCGGTGGCCCGCGTGGGCGAGTTGATGGCGCTCGCCGGGCACAGCGGTGAGGTAGAAGCCGCCGTCTTCAGCCCGGACGGCGCGCGTATCGCCACCGCAGGGCAGGACGCAACCGTCCGCCTGTGGGACACACAAACCGGCGCGCCGCTCGCGCTGCTGCCCGGCCTGACCGACCGCCTGACGCTCGTATTCAGCTCGGATGGTAAGCTCCTGGCGTCCAGCAGCTCGGACAATACGGTCCGCGTCTGGGATGCGCACACCGGCGCGGAGCTGCGAGTGCTCACGGGACACACGCGCCCGGTCCGTGGCATCGCCTTCAGCCCGGATGGGCGGCTGATCGTCTCGGCCAGCGATGATCGCACGCTGATCCTGTGGGAAGTGGCCACCGGCAAGCCCATTCGCGCCCTGGAAGGAAGCCGCGCGCCGGTTCAGGCTGTGGCCTTCAGCCCGGACGGCCTGCGCATCGCCAGCGGCGGCACGGATGGCGTGATCAGCTTCTGGGAGACGAGCACGGGCATTCGCACCGGACAGGTGCAGGACTTCCAGGCCGTTTCAGCGCTCACCTTCCACCCCGACGGGGCCAGAATTGCCTCGGCGGGAAGTAGCAATGCTGTCACGGTATGGGATGTGCTGAGCGGCGAACAGGCGGCGTTGTACAGCGCCCGCGCCAGCCGCATCGACAGCATCGCCTACAACCTGGACGGCTCGCTCTTGGCCGGGGCGATTCAGAACGGCTCGGTGACGCTCTGGGACACGGCCACGCGCGGCGTGGTGCTTGAGCTTTCGGCGCATCGTGGCGGCGCAAACAGCGTGGCCTTCAGTCCGGAAGGCGTGCGACTTCTGAGCGCGGGCGCGGATGGTTTGGCGCGCGTGTGGGGCATCCGCCCCGGCACGCCATGACCGGGCGCGCTGCCGACGACCGCCGGTCCACCGCGACGCGGCGTGCGCTGGTGCGCCTGGGCCTGACGCTGGGCTGGGCCGGGCTGATCCTGCTGTTGACGCTCTTGCCCGGCGAGAAAGGCTCGCTGGTCGGGCGCACCTCGGCGTTCTTCGGCGGCACGGACCTCTCGGACGCCATCGGGCACGCCGTGCTGTTCGGCGTGCTCTCGCTGTTGGGCTTTCACGCCGGGCGCACCGTGCTCCCGGCGCGCCCGGCGCTCTTGCTCACGCTGGCCTTCGCGCTGGCGCTGGGTACGCTGTCCGAGATATTGCAGTTGTACGTGCCAGAGCGCGGCGTGACGCTCTTCGACATGGCCGCGAACTGGATCGGCGCGGCGAGCGCGGCGTTCTGGCTGCGCTTCCTGTGGCGCGGCGAGGGATGGGCAGAGGCGCGCTCGGCCAGCCGGTAACGCCATGTCCGGCCCCGTGTCTGCCCGTCGCACGATTCAGCGCTCCGTGAAATTCGCGTGAATTTATACTGTTGAGAGATGGTGAAGGCCGCGTATCGTCTACAATAGTGAAGGCAAGAAGAGAGTCGGGCGAAGAGCGCCGTTGGGGCGTTTTGTCGTGTACGCCGGCGTCTCTGTTTGCCAGAGGGAATGGGCATATGAGCCACCAACCAGCACACGCCGCCCTCGTGGTCGACGATAACTGGTACAACCGGGATCTGTCTTCCCTGGCGCTGAAGCACGTGGGCTACCAGGTTGCCGAGGCTCAGGACGGTCTGGAAGCGCTCAAGCTATTGGAAGAGCGCACCTTTGACCTGCTCGTGCTGGACCTGTCCATGCCCGAAGTGGACGGCGCGACGGTGCTGCGCAGGGTGCGCGCACAGGCGATGCACAAGAAGATGCTGGTCATCGTCATGACCGCCAATCCGCACATGACCACCGAGGAAATCGACGGCGAGGCGGACTACGTGATGTACAAGCCGATCAACATCACGGAATTTGCCGAGTTCGTCGGGCGGCTGAAGCAGCGCCACGTGCCCGCCTGCTGACACGCTGATACGACGCCGACTCACTGCAAGAGAGCGTAGCAGGCGGGCGCTTCCCCCGCGCCCGCACGCTTCACGCGCCGCCGAGTGGGATGTCGAGCAACGAGCGCACCCAGCGGTAGCCCTTTGCGCCACAAAGCGACCGGAATCGCCCCCGGCGGTCGACAATGTAACACGGCAGGCCACAGTTCTCCGCGAACACCCCATCGGACCACGGGTCATCCCCGACAATGATCACGTTGTCGCCCGGCGTCGGCGGGCCACTTTGCGCTTGCAGGTAATCCCACAGGCTCCGGTCGGGCTTGGGCAGGCTGCCCGGACACATGCCCTGCGTGAGGATATGCGCCACGTGCCCGGCAAGGCCCAGCGATTGCGCCAGCGCCGGCGAGCGCGGGTTGTTGGAGATGACGACGGCGCGGTCCCCGGCAGCATTCAGCCTGTCCAGGAATATCCAGGCATCCTCAAAGACCTGCGGCTCATATTTCGTCATCAGGCTGTGCAGGAGTTCATTTCCGAGCGCTGTGGGCCAGCCCATGCCCTCAAACAGGCTGTGCACGATGGGGCGTGGGTCGGCTTCCAGGCTGCCGCGTTCCTGGGCTTCGAGCACGAGCTGATCGAAGCGCGCCGGGTCAAAGGGCAGCCCGTGTTCGCGGATGAGCGCCGGGAAAGCGTCGTCCAGCGCCCAGCTGATTCCGGCGCGCACGAGCGTCTCGTCAAAGTCCAGAATCCAGGTTGTCGTCATCGCGATGGGTCGCCAAAGGTGCGCGACAGGCCAATCGTGGACTCCGGATCGGCGCTCAGGGCCATGATGCGCTGGTACTCCGCCTCGATCAGTTCCGGTGTGATGCGCCCGGCATAGTCCAGTTCCATGGAACTCAGCGGCTTGCGGAAGGCGAGGTCTTCGAGAAGGCGGCGGAACGCTTCTTCCGTCATGAAGAACGACGGATAGGGCGTG
>JADZBY010000480.1 GCA_020851855.1 Anaerolineae bacterium | reverse complement strand
CGCACGTCGATGCCGACAGTGCGCAAGAGGTCTTCGGCCCGTTGGCGCGCCTCGTCTTTGCTGATCGGGATGTGCGCCTGGATCGAGTCGATGATCTGTGTGCCGACGGTGAGCACCGGGTTGAGCGAGTTCATGGCGCTCTGGAAGACGATGGACATGTGCTTCCAGCGGTAGTCGCGCAGCGTCTCGGCGTCCATCGAAAGCACGTCTTCGCCCTTGAAGGTGATTGAGCCGCCGGTGATGTACGCCGGGGGCTTCAGGATGCGCGTCACCGCGTGGGCGATGGTCGATTTGCCACAGCCCGACTCGCCCGCCAGGCCGAAGACCTCGTGCGGGAAAATCTCGAAGCTCACCTCGTCGACGGCTTTGACCGTGCCCCGCTTGGTGCGGTACTCGACCTCGAGGTCACGCACGACGACGAGCGGCTTACTCTGGTCCGGAGCGGCGACCGGTGCGCTCTGCGTTTTCGGAAGTGCTGCCACGCCCTATGCTCCTTCGCCCTTCAAACGTGGATTGGTGATCTCGTCAATCGCATAGTTGATCAGGGTCAGCGACAGGCCGACCAGCGCGATGGCCAGCCCCGGCGGGATGAAGGTCCACCACGCGCCGACGAGCAAAGCCTGATTCTGTTGCGCCCAGTACAAGATGCTGCCCCAGGAAATTGTGTTGCTGTCGCCCAGGCCGATGTACGCCAGACCGGATTCGGTGAGGATAGCGTACAGCACCGCGCCGATCCAGGCCGACACCACCAGCGAGATCATGTTGGGCAAAATCTCGAAGGCGACGATGCGCCACGTCGGCTCGCCGGCGATGCGCGCCGCCGCCACAAACTCGCTGTTGCGCAGCGAGAGCGTCTGCGAGCGCAGGACGCGCGCGCCATACGCCCAACTGGTGAAGCTCAGGACCATGATGATGGCCACCGGTCCCGGTTTTTCCAGCCAGCCGGCCACGACGATGATCAACGGCAGGCCGGGCAACACCAGGAAGATATTCGTGACGAACGACAGCGCCTCATCGATGAAGCCGCCGAGATAGCCTGCCGTGATGCCCACAATCGATGCAAGGATGATGATGACCGTGCCTGTCACGAACCCGATGACCATCGTCGTGCGCGCGCCGTAGAGCATCTGCACCCATACATCCTGGCCCTGGCGCGTCGTGCCAAGGATATGCTCCAGGCTGGGCGCGAGATGCGAGCGGGCCACGATGCGGTTGGGCTTGTCCGTGCCCGCCAGTTGAGGCGCGAAGAGCGCCATGAAGACGAAAATCGACAGGATCGTGATCCCAACGACCGCCTTTCGGTTGCGCAGGACGTTGACCAGCCATTCCGGGATGCGGAAGCGCGCCATCGCACGCCTGCCCGCGCCAGGTGACGTGGCGGTAACCCCGATTGGTTGACTTTTCTCCATCGTTTTTCTCCAACCACCTAGCGCGCGCGTGGATCGAGCAGGACGTAAGCAATATCAACGATAAAGTTCGCCAGCAACACGGCAAGCGTGATCATCAGGAATATGGCCTGCATCAGCGGGTAGTCGCGGTTGTTGACGGCTGCGAGCAACAGGAAGCCCATGCCGGGATACGAGAACACCACTTCCACGAGCAGCGAGCCGGCCAAGATGAAGCCCAGGCTCATGGCAAAGCCGGTCAGGCTCGGCAGGATGGCGTTGCGCGCGGCGTAGGTGAAGATAATGCGCCGCTCGGCCAGTCCCTTGGCTTGCGCCATGACAATGTAGTCCTGGGCCAGCACGCCAATCATGTTATTGCGCATACCCAGCATCCAGCCGCCGATAGAGGTCAGCACAATGGTCAGGGCAGGCAGGAAGCCATGCACGAGCATACTGCCGTAGAACTGCGGCGAACTCCAATCGGGCATCGGGAAGGCGGAGATGCTGTAAGCGTGGGCGGTTGGGAACCAGCGCAGGTTCATCCCGAAGAAATAGAGGAAGACCAGCGCAATCCAGAAATAGGGGAAAGCCCCCAACATGCTGAAGACAGGCAGCACGGTCCCATCGATGAATTTGCCGCGCCGCCACGAGGCAAAGATGCCCAACAAGATGCCAAAGCCAAAGGAGAGCAGCGTGGCAATGCCGAGCAGGCGCAGCGTCCAGCTGATGCCGGTTCCAATCACGTTCACGACGGGCTGGGGAAAGGCCACGATAGAGATGCCGAAATTGCCCTGGAGCAAGTTTTGCAGGTAGGTAGCGTACTGTTCCAGGATGGGGCCTTCAACAAAACCGAAACTGGCCTTGATGGAGTCGAACGCGCGCGGGTCGATGCGGCCCTGGAAGCGCGCGTACAGGATGCTGGCCGGGTCGCCAGTCATCATGCGAGGGATGAAGAAGTTAAAGGTAACTGCGACAAAGATAGCCAGTACGTAAAAACCGGCGCGGCGGACGAGGTAGCGCATGGGTCGGGTCCTCGGCGAGTATCGGTACGAGAGTTGGGACCGGGGGAAGGTCCCCGGTCCCATGATCACTCAGCGGACTCGGTTTTACTGCTGGCCGCAGCTCGTCGCGTCCTTGCAGTGCAGGTTCAGGACGGTGATCAGCGCGCCGCCCGAGTCGCCTTCCCACGGGCTGCCGATAGCATACCAGTTATCGGGCGTCGGGAAGCCGACAAAGCGGCGGGTGTTCCACTCATACCAGTAGCAGTTGCCGAACAGCGGGATGACCGGCACGTTCTCGACCATGAACATCTGCAGCTCAGCGATGATCGCCTTTTGTTCGGCGTCGTCGGTGGTCTGCGTGAAGGCCTTGAGCAGCTCGTCGGCGCGTGAGTCGAAGAAGCGCGCCCACACGTTGCCCGCTGCGTTCGTGCCGCCGCCGTCGATGGGCGTCACGAGCGAGCTGTCGAACAGGTTGCGGTAATAGTCCCACGGGGTGCGGACGTAGGTCGCCCAGCCCATGGACACGTCGTAGTTGGCCTGCTGCAGGTCCGCGAACCAGGTGCCGAACTCAGGCGTGACGATAGAGGCATTGATGCCCACGTCCTGCCAGTTCTGGGCAACGACCATGGCGGCGTTGGTCCAGTCGGTCCAGCCGTT
>JADZBY010000479.1 GCA_020851855.1 Anaerolineae bacterium | reverse complement strand
GTGCGCGTGGACTCGCGAGGCCGGACCAGTGTTCCGGGCGTTTACGCGGCGGGCGATCTCTCGTCGCCGAACCGGAGCGTGGCGCTGGCTGTGGCGCAGGGCGCGGCGGCGGCCTATGGCCTCAACGCCGATCTGGCCGACGAGGATTTTGCGTGATGATACGCTGCGCACTCGATGTATAATGGGCATCATGAAGACGACGAGGACGCCCGTCATGAATACGTTGCACGAGATTGAGCAGGCGTTATCTGAACTGACGCGGAGTGAGAAGGCCCAGTTGTTGCAGTGGATCGCGCGCGATCTGGGCGATGCCTTCCCTGGAATCGAGAGCACGCCCGGTGTGAGCGGCGGCGAGCCGTGCATCGTGCGTACGCGGATACCCGTTTGGGTGCTGGTGCGCGCCCGCCAGCTTGGCATGGCCGAGGCGGACTTGCTGCGCAGCTATCCCGGCCTGCGCGCCGAAGACCTTGCCAACGCCTGGGCGTACTACCGGGTGCATCGGGACGAGATTGAGGCCCAGATCGCTGACAACGAAGCGGCGTAGATATGGCGAGATTGTATACCAACGAGAACTTCCCGCTTGCAGCGGTCGAGCATCTACGTGCACTTGGACATGACGTTCTTACTGCTTACGACAGTGGTCGGGCCAACCAGGCCATCACTGATGAGGATGTACTGGCTTTCGCGAGAGAGCACTCGCGGGTCCTGATCACTTTCAACCGGCGGCACTTTGTTGCGCTGCACAATAAGCGCTCAGATCATGCAGGCATTGTAGTCTGTAGTGTGGATTCGGACTTGTTGGCGCTGGCGCAGCGCATCCACAATGCAATTGAAGCACACGCCGATATGCGCGGCGCACTTGTTCGCGTGAATCGTCCAGCTTAGCGGCACACACCAGCGCCCCGGCACGCGCATCGCTGCACAAGCCGGAGCGCTGTGATTCCTTCACTTCTCCGTCAGTCTGTGCGCGGCCTCACACGACGATGTTCATCATGCCACGGTCCGCGACGTAGATCACCTTCTTCACGTCTTTGCCCGCCACAAAGCGCTGAATGTCCTCGTTGGCCAGCGCGCGCGCCGTGGCGTCAGATTCGGCCATGCCCGCCGGGGCCTGGATGCGCGCCCGCACCTTGCCATTGACCGATACCACCAGCGTGATCTCGTCTTCTTTGGCGACTTCCGGGTCATATTCCGGCCACGGCTGGCTATGGATGCTGTACGCGCCGCCATTGCGCTCCCACAGCTCTTCCGCGATGTGCGGCGTGAAGGGAGCCATCAGCAGCAGCATGGTCCGGATCGCCTCGTCCCAGGCCGGGCTATTGACCACGGGCGTGCGGCGCATGGCGGACAGCGCATTTTTCAGCTCCATCAGCGCCGCCACCGACGTGTTGTAGCCAAACGTCTCCAGCCCTTCGGTCATGCGCTGGATGGTCTGGTGCACCTTGCGGCGCAGCGCCCGCTCCGCCGCCGGATCGGGCTGGCCCATGATGGCCGTGTGCTCGTCGGTCAGCAGATTCCACACGTCGTTCAGCCAGCGCACGACGCCCTGAATGCCCTGGCTATCCCACGGCCCGCCCGCTTCCCAGCGGAAGGCGAACATCAGGTAGGCGCGCACCACGTCCGCGCCGTACTGGGCGACCAGCTCATCCGGCGCGACCACGTTGCCCTTGCTCTTGGACATTTTCTCGATGCCCAGCCGGTAGCGCAGGCCGTCAATCGTCACACTCTGCCCGTCGCGGCCTACGATCTGCGTCCCGTCGTTGACCTCGACCACCACCTCGCGCCCGTCGCCCTGGACCACGTTCAGCAGGTTCTCGGTGCGCTTCACGATCTCGCCCGTGACGGCGTTGCCGCGCTCGCCCAGCGTGTCTGCGCCGAAGATCTGGTTGGCGATGCCGCCCAGCGCCCCGGCGATGGCGTCCATCACCTTGCCCGCTTCAGCCACGATGTTGCGGTCCAGTTCGCCCAGCACGCTGACGTGCGTGGCGCTCAGCTTTTCGCCGTCCCAGTTGCCCAGCGCCATGATCGTGTCGCCGTTGCGCGGCTCGCCCAGGATCATGCCCTGGTTGAACAGCGCCATCATCGGCTCTGTGTCAATCGGGTCAAAGGCCGGCGCGCCAAAGCCTTCCGCCGCGCGAATCTGTTTCGCCTCGTCAAAGACGCCACAATCACGCAGCGCCTTGGTGAAGAAGCGCGTGTAGATCAGGTGCATCGTGGCGTGCTCGATGCCGCCCGTGTACTGATCGACCGGCAGCCAGTACGCCGCCTCACGCGGGTCAAACGGCCCCTGGTCGTACTCCGGACTCAGGTAGCGCAGGTGATACCACGACGAGCACATGAACGTGTCCATCGTATCCGTCTCGCGCCGCGCCGGGCCGCCGCACGTCGGGCAGGTGGTGTTCAGGAAGCCGGCGTGGAATTTCAGCGGGCTTTCGCCGGTGGGCATGAATTCCACGTCTTCGGGCAGCAGCACCGGCAGTTGGTCGTAGGGCACGGGCACGATGCCGTCGCGCTCGCAGTACACGATCGGGATCGGCGCGCCCCAGTAGCGCTGCCGGCTGATCAGCCAGTCGCGCAGGCGGTAGTTGACGGCCTTGCGCCCGGTGTGGCGCTCTTCCAGCCATGCCGTCACGCGCTTCACCGCCTCGCCGTTCGCGGTGGGCGTGCCGTCAAATGGCGCGCTGTTGAACATGTGGCCTTCGCCCGCATACGCTTCGGCCATCGTCTCCCCGTCCAGCGGCTCGGCTACGCCGTCGGGCTGGATCACGGCGCGGATGGGCAGCCCAAACTTGCGGGCAAAGGCGAAGTCGCGCTCGTCGTGGGCGGGCACGGCCATGATCGCGCCGAATCCGTAGCTCATCAGCACATAATCCGCGATCCAGATCGGGATGCGCTCGCCGTTCACCGGGTTGATCGCATACCCGCCGGTGAACACGCCCGTCTTCTCTTTGTCGGCGGCGGCGCGCTCGATCTCGGTGCGGCGCTCGGCCTCGGCCACGTAATGCTCGACCTCAGCGCGCTGTGCGGGCGTCGTGACCTTCTCGACCAGCGGGTGTTCCGGGGCCAGCACCATGAACGTCGCGCCCCACAGCGTATCGGGCCGCGTGGTGAACACGGTCAGCGCGTCGCCCGCTTCGGTCCTGAACGTGACGTGCGCGCCCTCACTGCGCCCGATCCAGTTCGTCTGCATCAGCTTGACCTTTTCCGGCCAGCGGATGCGCGCCATGTCGTCCAGCAGCTCGTCGGCGTAGTTCGTGATGCGGAAGAACCACTGCTCCAGGTCCTTCTTGATGACGGGCGTGCCGCAGCGCTCGCAGTGGCGGTCTTCGCCCCACACCTGCTCGCGGGCCAGCGTCGTATTGCAGCGCGGGCAGAAGTCGACGCTGGCTTCCTGACGGTAGGCCAGGTCGTTCTCGAAGAACTTCAGGAAGAACCACTGCGTCCAGCGATAGAACTCCGGGTCGGCGCTCACCGCCTCGCGCTCCCAGTCGAAGATCGTGCCCATCGAGCGCATCTGCTGCCGCATCCGCTCGATATTGTGGTACGTCCACGTCTTCGGGTGCACGCGGCGCTGGATGGCCGCATTCTCGGCGGGCAGTCCGAAGGCGTCAAAGCCCATCGGGAACAGGACGTTAAAGCCCTTCATGCGCATGTAGCGCGCGCGCGCGTCCGACGGCGACATGGCGTACCAGTGCCCGATGTGCAGGTCGCCGCTGGGATAGGGCAGCATGGTCAGCGCGTAGTGTTTGGGCTGCGCCGGGTCGATCACCGAGCGGTACAGGTTGTCGGCGGCCCAGCGCGCCTGCCACTTTGGCTCGATCTGCTGCGGCGTGTACTTGTCTTTTTCAGGCATGGTGTCCCGTCCCCTCTCTGGTCACGTTCCTGGTCAGGCGTTTCAATCAAATCCACTGCGCGTCAACGGTGCGCTCGCTCGATACGTTGCCCGTGTTGAGCGTCGTCTTCGGCTCCAGGAGCAGGATGTGCGTCTCTTCCGGCGCAACCGGGCAGTGCTCGACGCCCTTCGGGATGATGACGAACTCGCCCGGCTCGATCCACAGGTCGCCGTCCCGCAACTTCATCTGGAGCCGCCCGCGAAGCACGAGGAAAAGCTCGTCCTCGTTCTCGTGATGATGCCAGACGAACTCGCCCTGCACCTTGACGAGCTTGACGTGCGCGTCGTTCAGCTCGCCCACGATGCGCGGCTGCCAGTGGTCGTCAAAGAGCGCCAGCTTTTCCGCCAGACTCACCTTTGTGATCACGGTGCGTCTCCTCTCGTGGTGTTGAAAACAAAAAGGGCCAGGCTTGTGTTCGGCCTGGCCCCTGTGATTGCTCCTTATACGCGGCGGCGGTTCACCGTTCCATCGGGAACCGGGGCCGCGGGCGCACCGGCACACGCGCCGGCACGACCTTGGGCGGGTTCAGCAGGCGGCCAAGCTCGTCAAGAAGCTCACGAAGTCGATTGAACACACCGGGCTGGCTACGCCGCTTTCCCATTCCTCGATCCTCCTGAGGCCGAACGCTCGGACAGGTTCGGCTCTGTCGTATAGGGAGAATATAGCACAGGTTGTTCTAAAGAACCTCCCAAAATCGCATGAGAAAACCATAACAAAAAACCCCACGTTCGGCCTTAACGCCAGGAACGAAGGGTTTCTCCGCGGTACCATCCTGATTACACTGTGGACCTAGTGAGATTCGAACTCACGACCTCTTCAATGCCATTGAAGCGCTCTCCCAGCTGAGCTATAGGCCCAGGTCACTCAATTCAGCCGTAACGGGGCGATCCGGCCACGCCTAACGCACCCTGTGCGCTTCAGCGGGGCGACTCGCGGACGAGTTCGGTCTGTCTGGCGGCTGCCCGGCCCGCCTGCGACGCTTTCACCTTCCGCCGCTCGCTGGGGCAGTGACCTACTACTTCCGGTCAACATCTTTGTCTGTGCGATTGTGCGGGGGATTGTATCAGCACCCGCACCGGCGGTCAAGGGCGATTCTGGC
>JADZBY010000478.1 GCA_020851855.1 Anaerolineae bacterium | reverse complement strand
GGCGGCAAGTCGGACCAGTCCTCGCCGGGATAATGGCGTTCCAGCAGGAAGCGCAGCTCGTCGTACAGGTCAAGCGCCACATCCATGATGACCGAGGTCAGGAAATAGACGCCGAAATCGACCTCGTCCATGATCGTAGCGCGCACGGCGCGCGTCGGACGGGTTTGCCACAGTTCTTCGATCTCTTCCATCAGGCTGGCGTCGATGGCGCGCTGCTCCCGGTCGAGGATGCCCGCCCGATCCCGCGCCGCGAGCAACTGGGCGATGTGCCGGAGCTTGTGCAGCACCTCTTTGCGCTTCGCCTCGGACGGGTGCGCGGTGAGCACCAGCCGGACGCGCACACGGTCCAGGATGGCGCGCATACCCGCCGCGTCAACGCCCGACTCGTGCAGGTCGCGGATGGCCGATTCGAGCGATTCATCCAGCGCCGCATTCATCTCGCGCTGGCGCAGGACACGGATGCGCTGCTGGTCTTCCGCGATGTTGATCAACTGGAAGTAATTGGCGAACGCTTTGATCAGGATGCGCAACGAGGCCAGGTCCGCGCCTTCGATCAGCTCGGTCAGGGCGCGCATCATCGCCGCCGACTGCTTCTCGTCGCGGCGGCGCGTATTGGCCAGGGCGCGCACCTTTTCCACAAGCTGGAAGGCGTCCTCGTCGTGCTGTTCGCGGATGACCATGCCGAGCATCCCGGCCAGCAGCCGGATGTCGGCGCTCAGGGCGGTGATCAATTCGCCCGAATCGGACACGTTTGGGGAGAGATTCAACCCGGCCATCGGCGCGTTCCACCCACTCTCGACCTGATACATTCGCACAACCAAGCGGCTTGTCCAGTGTACCGCAAACCCTCACCCCTGGCCCCTCTCGCTCTGGGCGAGGGGAAAGAACAGGGCGACGCGGTGGCCGAATCAGCCCACGAGTCAGCATTAAGTAGACAGATAATACCAGAATGCCTTACGCTTGGTGCGACCATTTGTTCGAAGGAGCAACTCATGGACGTACAGCAGGCGATGGCGCAACTTGAGGCGGCTGGCTCGGAGCAGACGCGAAAGACATACGGGCGGCACGGCGTTCGCGGCCCGATGTTCGGCGTCAGTTATGCGGTGTTGAATACCATGCGCAAGGCGATCAAGAAGGATCAAGCGCTGGCGCTGCAACTGTGGGAGACGGGCAACCACGACGCGCGCATCCTGGCCTGCATGGTCGCGGACCCGGCGCAGTTTGACGAGGCGCTGGCGGCGCGGTGGGCGGCGGATGTGCCCGATCACGCCGTCGCGGATGCGTTCTCCGGGATGCTGCACAAAGCGCCGTGCGCGCGGGCGATGTTCGAGCGCTGGGCGAATGCCGGGGACGAGTGGCATGAGCGTATCGCCTGGGGATTACTCGGCCAGCTGGCGCTACATCACAGCGAACTGCCGGACCGTTTCTTTGAGCCGTACCTGGAAACCATCGGGCGCGACATCCACACGCGCCTGAACCGCGTCCGGGAGTCGATGAACTCGGCGCTGATCGCGATCGGGATGCGCGGCGGCGGGCTGGAAGCGCGCGCGCTGGAACTGGCGGCGGTCATTGGCGCGGTTGAGGTCGATCACGGCGACACGTACTGCAAGACGCCCGACGCGGCGGCGTACATCCAGAAGGCGAAGGCGCGCAAGAAGCCGCAGCCGGCGTAGAAGGCCCTTTCCAGCGAGCACAGCCGGCGGGCGCGTCGCGACGCGCCCCTACACCTGAACCGATCTGCCGTAGGGGCGGCTCGCGAGCCGCCCGCGCCGTTTCACGAGCATCCTCACAGCGTCGCCAAGTCCTGCACGGGCGGCATTTCTTCGCCGGGGAACGGGTCGCTGAGCGTGATCTTGCTGATCAGGTACAGCACGATGACGCGAATGGTCCCCAGGATGGGCACGGCCAGGAATGCGCCCAGGATGCCGCCCACGCCCGCGCCGAGAAAGACGCCGAGGATGATGACCGGCAAGGGCAGCCGCACGGCGTCGCCCAGGATTTTCGGCGCGACCACGTTCCAGATGACCTGCGTGATCAGCACGTTGACCACGACCACCAGCAGCGTGAAGGTCCCAACGCCCATCTCGGTGAAGACGGTAGAGCCTTGCAGCGCCGCGCCCAGGCCAAGCGGGATCAGGGCGATGATGCCGCCGATGGTGGGGATGAGCGAGACGATGGCGGTGATGATGGCCAAAAGCGCCGCCTGAGAGACGCCCATCAGGGCAAGCTGCAAATAGGTGAGCACGCCGATGATGATGCCGATGACAAGCTGGCCACGCAGGAAGCCGCGCCAGATGGTCGCCAGTTGGGTGATGAGCAGGATGATTTCGCGGTGATAGGCGGCGGGGATGGCGCGAAAGACCATGCCCTGGTAGGTCGGCATTTCGAGCAGGATCAGGAACGACAGGAAGAGCGCCAGGATTGTCGTGCTCAGGAATTGGCTGACGCCGCCGACGAAGATACCGACCGCGCCGGTGGCGGTGCCAAAAATGGCCGCGAAGTCAAACGCGGGAGCAGCAGCCGTCCCAGTAGTCACCGCCGCGCCGGTCGTCGGGACGCCGAGCAGGGTATTGCGGATCGGCTCGACAAACGGGTTCAGGTCGATCTGCACGTTCAGGATGGTGACGAGGCCCTGCTCGGATGTGTAATTGCGCAGCGTCTCGATGAGCTGGGTGTACTGGCCCTCGATGAAGCGCCGCACATTCTCCGCGCTCTGCACCAGCGCCGGGATGAAGATGGCGACCAGCCCACCCACGATGATCAGCAGGATCACGTACACGACGATGACGCTGCCCGCGAAGTTGAGCGGCGTGGCTTTGGCCAGCGCGCGGGCCGGGATGAACATGATCAGGGCGAGGATGAACGACCAGATCAGCACTTGCAGGACCGGCGCGAGCAGCGTGGCGGCGAACACGGTGGCGATCACCAGCCCGATGGCCACCGACTGGCGCACCCAGCCGCTCCACTGGGGCTGGTAGGCTTGCCCACGCATGGGCTGGGGGCCGACGGCGGGCGGGGTTTCGGGCTGCGGCGCATACGGATCGGTCATGGAAGCCTCGTGTCTGGGCGATCTGGGCGAAGCGTGACGTTGTTTATCTGCGAACTGTCGTAACTCACCTACTGGCCGAGCACCGACCCGATGAGGTCGGCGTGCCCGTTGAGAAACGCGCTGATCGAGAGCGCCGGGCGGCCCGCCAGCTGCACCCGCTGCGGCAGGTACATCCCGTCGCCCGCGCCGATGCCGACCAGGCCCGGCCCACGAAAGACCACCACGCCGGGCGGCGCATCGGCGGGCACGACGGACGGCACGCCGGTCCCGGCGTCGGGCAGGATTTTCAAGATGTGGCCTTTGAACAGGGTATACGCGCCGGGCCAGGGATGGTAGGCGCGCACCAGACGCTCAATATCGCGGGCCGGCTGTGTCCAGTCGATGCGGCCATCTTCTTTGGTGAGCATCGGCGCGTGGGTGGCGCGCGAGTCGTCCTGCGGCTGGGGCGTGATCTCGCCGCCCACGTAACGCCGCAGCGTTTCCAGCAGCAGTGCGCCGCCCGTCGCGGCCAGTTTGTCGTGCAGCGTCTCGCCCGTCTCTTCGCGGTCGATGGGCACGGCGCGCTGGGCGAGCACCGGCCCGGTGTCCAGCCCGGCGTCCATCTTCATGATGCTGATGCCCGTCTCGGCGTCGCCGGCGCGGATGGCGGCCTGGATGGGGGCCGCGCCGCGCCAACGCGGCAGGAGCGAGGCGTGCACATTGATGCAGCCCAAACGGGGCAAATCGAGCACATTCTGGCGCAAAATCTGCCCGAAGGCGGCGACCACGATCAGATCGGGAGCGAGTGCGGCCAGTTGCTCGAAGACGCCCGGCGCGCGCAGCTTTTCGGGCTGTAAAACGGGCACATTCGCGGTCAGGGCCAGCTGTTTGACCGGCGATTGTTGGAGAGTCTGCCCACGCCCGGCGGGCCGGTCGGGTTGGGTGACGACGCCCACCACGTCGAAATCGGGCGCGTCAAGCAGCGCCTGAAGGGGCGGCATGGCGAAGGCGGGCGTGCCCATGAACAGCGTGCGCATCATCGGCGTGTTCACCTCGTCTATCCCTTCTGCTGGCGGCGGAACAGGGCGCGATACACGGCGGTTGTCGCCAGCAAGAGAAGCCCGGCGATGATCAGGGTGAAGAAGAAGCTCTCCCAGACGCCCCACCTGAAGCGGTCCGTGAGGATCAGGCCCAGTATGCCGCCCACGACGATGGCGGCGGTCAATACCGCACGCGGAATATCCCCAAAAAAGCGTCTGCGCACCATAACGCACCTCACTTGCCATCAAAGATACACCCGCGCCGTTTCCGCGTCTACCAGCAAAGCGCCGCAACCGTCCGGCGCGCCCGCAGCCGCCCATCTGCGTGGTGTGTCACGATGGGCTATAATCGCCGGTGCGGTGTGCAGCGCTGCCGGGCGCGGGGGGGATGACGTGGCGATCAGCGGCGATCCGCTCGTAGGCAAGACGATTGGCAGGTACGAGGTGCTGTCGGTGCTGGGCGGCGGCGGGATGGGGACCGTGTACCGCGCCCGCTCGCCCGTCTTCAACCGCGAGGTGGCCGTCAAGGTCATCAACCTCGACTTGCAGGCATCTGAGCAGTTCATCATGCGCTTCCGGCGGGAAGCCGAAGCCGTCGCCGCGCTGGAGCACCCGCACATCATCACCATTTACGACTTTGGCCAGCAGGACAACCTGGCTTACCTGGTCATGGCCGCGAAAGATGGCGGCAACCTGGGCACGCTCATCCGCCGCCAGCGCTTGCCGCTGCCGGAGATCGCTCGGCTGGTCGGGCAGATCGCCAGCGCGCTGGATTATGCGCACCAGCGCAACATCATCCACCGCGACCTGAAGCCCGCCAATATCCTGCTGGACGAGGACCGCAACACGTTCCTGACCGACTTCGGCATCGCGCGGCGGCTGGGCGAGACGAAGCTCACCGCGCAGGGCATGGTGGTGGGCAGCCCGGTGTACATGGCCCCCGAGGCATGGCGCGGCGAAGAACCCGGCCCGGAGACGGATGTGTACTCGCTGGGCGTGATCCTGTTCGAGATGCTCGTCGGGCAAGCGCCGTTCGTGGACAAAGCGCCGGCGCGGCTGATGCTGAAGCACATCCAGGAGCCTGCGCCGTCCGTGCTGGCCATGCGGCCCGATCTGCCGCCGCTCATGGACACGATCATCAACCAGGCGCTGACGAAGGAACGTGAGCGGCGCTTCCGGTCTGCCGGGCAATTGGCCTCGACGCTGCGCGCAGTCATCACTGAGCCGAAACGCCGCCAGGCGCTCGAAGAATCGGGCGAAGACACGACGATTATGTCCAGCCCGACGGCCATCCGCAAACCGCCGGGCGAGCCGGACAGCGCCGGCGCGATTCCCGACGCCAGCCCACGCCGCGCCGAAGAGGGCGCTGAGCCGGAGGCCAGACCGGCGCGCGCCGGCTTGCCGCGCTGGCTCTTGCCCGCCGCCGGGCTGCTTGCCCTGCTGGTCATTCTCGCTATCATTCTGTTGGTAACGCGTTAACTGCGACCGCCAACCTGTTGCCATCGAGTTCAATCACCGACCATGCCCACTCCCTTCATGCACCTGGCGCTGGCCGAGCGGCTGGCGCACGACCCGGAATTGCCCACGCCCGCGCGTGACCTGATGCGCGCCGCGTGGGGAGCCTTTCTGCTGGGCAGCATCGCGCCGGACGCCCGCGTTTCCGGCGGGCTGCCGCGCTCTGGCACGCACTTCTTCCACTATGGCCCGACCATCGCGCCGCGCCCGGCGGCGGCCATGCTGGCGGCGCACCCGGAGCTACGCCGCCCGGCCCTCGCGCGCGATGCGGCCCATGCGGCGTTCGTGGCGGGCTACTGCGCGCACCTGACCATGGACGAAATCTGGTGCGTCAAGCTGCTCTTCCCGTATTTCATCATCCCCGGCGGTCCGTCCGACGGGCTGTTGACGCACTTTCACGTGTTCCTGGGCAATCTGGATGCGCGCGACCGCCGCCGCCTGCCCGCCGAGCAGTACGAGGCGCTGCGCCACGTCACGCCGCATGGTTGGACGCCGTTTTTGCCCGACCCGGACCTGGCGGCGTGGCGGGAAGTCGTCGCGCCGCAGCTTGCGCCGGATGGCAAGAGCCTGACGCTCTCCATCCTGGCCAGGGTGCTGCACGTCACACCGCAGCGCATGGCGGAGTTGATGGCGGACCGTGCGCTGGGCGAGGAAGTGGCGCGCCTGTTGCCCGCGCCCACGCTCGCCCGGCTCGAAGAAGCCATCTATGCCGGCGTGCGTGACATGGTGGCCCGCTACGTGAGCGACGAGGTCGATACCGCCGAGGCCACCGTTTAGCCCATTTTCAGGGAATCCGCCCACCGGTTCTGATATACTGGCGGCGGGCGCGTGGGTCGCCTTCTCATTCGGAGGAAGTGTCACAGGTATGCATATTCTTGTCACGGGCGGCGCGGGCTATATCGGCTCGACGACTGCCGCGTTGTTTCTGAAGGCCGGGCATCAGGTCACCATCTTCGACAGCCTCTCGCGTGGACACCGGCCCGCCATCCCGGAAGGCGCACGTTTCGTCCAGGGCGACCTGGGCGACCGAGGCGCGCTGAACACGCTGTTCCAGATGGGCCATTTCGACGCCGTAGCGCATTTCGCGGCGCTGATCGAGGCGGGCGAGAG
The DNA here is from genome assembly GCA_020851855.1 of Anaerolineae bacterium. Taxonomy (GTDB): domain Bacteria; phylum Chloroflexota; class Anaerolineae; order Aggregatilineales; family UBA2796; genus JADZBY01. The sequence continues at coordinate 1,536 of JADZBY010000478.1, read as the reverse complement.
CATGGAAAAGCCCGCGCTGTACTTCCGGGCCAACGTGGCGTACAGCCAGGGCCTTCTTGAGGCGATGCTGGCCCACGGCGTGAAGCGGCTGGTGTTTTCATCCACGGCGGCGGTGTACGCCAGCAAGAACGCGCCGCTGGACGAGGGCGATCCGTATGGCCCGGCGAACGTGTACGGCGAAACGAAGCTGATGATCGAGACGATGATCCGCTGGCACGCCAAACGCGACGGCCTGAAGTATTGCATCCTGCGCTATTTCAACGCCTGCGGCGCGACGCTTGACGACCAGGGCCGGGCGGTGCGTGGTGAGGCGCACCAACCGGAGACGCACCTGATCCCACTCACGCTGCAAGTGCCTCTCGGCCAGCGCGAGGCGATCCGCATCTTCGGCACGGACTACCCGACGGCGGACGGCACGTGCATACGCGATTACGTGCACGTGCTGGATTTGGCCCAGGCGCACGTGCTGGCGCTGGACGCCCTCGACGAGCGGCGCGAGATGGTCTACAACCTGGGCAATGGGCGCGGCTACAGTGTGCGCGAAGTCATCGACACCGCCCGCGCCGTGACAGGCCACCCGATCCCGGCCATCGAAGCGCCACGGCGGCCCGGCGACGGCGCGACGCTGGTCGCTTCTGCCGAGAAGATCAACGACGAATTGGGCTGGACGCCGCGCTACCCCGACCTGCACAGCATCATCGAGAGCGCATGGCGCTGGCACAACAGCCATCCGAAGGGCTACCGGGAAGACGGTCGTTGAACCGACGCGGCGGGTCGTTCTTGTGCACACGGATACGGAACGTTTGGCGCGCCCGGCGCTGACGGGTTTTTCAGGTATTCACGCGGATCGTGTGGCCCGCCCGGCGCTGAAGCGACCGGGCTGAGTCTACAAAGCCCTGACGGGCTTCGTAGTTGCAGCCCCCTGCTTTAACGTGGGGCGCTCTATCCAGCTTCAGACATCAGGGAAGCACAGGCACACATGCATATCGCCCTCAACGGCTGGTTCTGGGACACGCCCTTCACCGGAAGCGGCCAGTACGTGCGCCAACTCGTCGCGGCGCTGCGGCAGATTGCCCCGGCGCTGCGCCTGACGCTCGTCATGCCGGGCACGACCCCTGATGATGTGCCGCCCGGCGTCGACGCGGTGGCGGTGCGTTTGCCGTTTGGCGGCCAACCGGGCAAAGTGTACTTTGAGCAGCGTGGTTTCCCGGCGGCGGTCGGGCGGCTTGGCGCGGACATCGCCCACGTGCCGTACTGGGCAGGGCCGCTTCGCTCTCCGGCGCGCCTGATCATCACTGTGCACGACGTGATCCCGCTCAGTTTGCCCGTCTACCAGGGCGGAATCGGGGCGCGGCTGTACTTCAGCCTGGTATCGGCCACGGCGCGCGGCGCGTCGCACCTGATCACCGACTCGGAGTTTTCGCGCGGCGAGATCGTGGCGCGCATCGGCGTGCCCGGTGACCGCGTGACGGCCATCCCGCTCGCCTGCGCGCCGGAATTTCACCCCCGCACGGGCGCGGAGCGCGATCCGGCCAT
>JADZBY010000477.1 GCA_020851855.1 Anaerolineae bacterium | reverse complement strand
TGCGTTGTCCGCTCCGGCGTCCCCGTTTACCCCAAAGGCGCGGACGAGGCAGGCCTCGTCCCTACACGGAATCGTAGGGACAACGCCTGCGTTGTCCGCTCCGGCGTCCCCGTTTACCCCAAAGGCGCGGACGAGGCAGGCCTCGTCCCTACGCGGAATCGTAGGGACAACGCCTGCGTTGCCCGCTCCGGCGTCCCCGTTTACCCCAAAGGCGCGGACGAGGCAGGCCTCGTCCCTACACGGAATCGTAGGGACAACGCCTGCGTTGTCCGCTCCGGTTGCTGCAAAACGTAATCTAGGACAGAGGGTCGTGCGCGTCGGCGGCCAGCGAGGCCTCGACGGCGCGCAGGATGGGCGGCAGCGGGATGTTCTCGCCACCCGCCTGCACGAGCGCATCGCCCACGCGCACCAGCGGGAAGGTCGCGCCTTCGGGCGGCGGCGGACAGTCGGCGTCGTACAGGCTGTGATAATCGAGGCGGACGGCATCACCGAAGCGCGATGCGAGCTGCTGGGCGATCCACACGGCGCGCGCCCGCCACGGGTCGCCGATGCCTTCCATGCACGCGACGGGCATCCCGATGATCTGCACGTGGACGGTCATGCGGCGTCGATCTCCTCTCAGTCGGCCAGCGGCCCACGCAGGGCGAAGATAGGCACGGGCTGGGCTTTGCCTTTGAGCGGCATCTCGCCCAGCGGCTCACAATCCATGCGCGCCGCAATCTCGCGGTACACATCCTCGGTCATCAAAATCTGGTTCTTGCCCGCTTTGCCCATCAGGCGCGCCGCCGTGTTGACCGTATCGCCCAGCACGTTGAATTCGCGCCGCCCGCGCGTCTCCCCGATTTCGGCGGAAAAGACCGGGCCACGCGACACGCCGATCTGGCAGTGCACCGACACCGGGCTGCCGCCGACGACGGGCGGCTTGATGTTGTCCACGACGCCGCGAATGGCCAGCGCCGCCGATGCCGCACGCAGCGGATCATCGGTGTGCGCGCTCGGAACGCCGAACAGGATCATCATGTCCGAACCAGACAGGTGGCAGGTCACTTTTTTGAGCACGCCGCCTCGCGATTCGACCGCCGCATTGATCTGGCCGAAGATGCGCGAAAAGCTGGTGGCCAGGCCAACCTCTTCTTCGGGCCGGACATGGTCCACCGATTCGGGCAGGCCGATCAGGTTCACGAAGATGACGGTTGGGGCGGGGAAATCGGGCGGAATCTGGCGGCGCGCGGCGTTCTCCACGACGAGGTTCAGGACGGCGCGCGGCAGGTAGCTGGCCAGCGGCTCCACCACCTTGATCACGCTCTCGATCTCGGCGAGAAGGCCCTCGACGCTGCGGTCCATGAGCAGGGCGCGGGGAAGACGCTTGCCGCCCGGCGCGAACTCGTACTCGCCAAGCTGCTGCGTGCTCAGGTCATCGATGACGAGCAGATAACCGGGGTTGCCCTCTTCAAAGCGGAACAGGTCGCGCACACGGGCGTGCACCGTCGGCGTCAGATTCACCCGCCCGACGCGCCCGGCCCCTTCGGCGTGTTTGGTTTCCTGGACCGACGTGCCGAGCAGGGCATGTTCCATGCGGAAGGGCGTGCCGATCTCGGTGGTGAAGAAGCGCCCGCCGTGAATGCCGATGCGCATGCCCAGCGACAGCTTGCCAGCGGGCGTATCGATCTGCGCGAAACGCTGCATGGCGCGCTGCATCCGCAATCCCGCGCGCACCGCCTGCGCCGATTCGTCGCCGCGCGCATTGGTCGGGAACTGGACGAGCATCGCGTCGCCGGTAAATTCGAGCAGGTTGCCGCCAGAGCGCCCGATGATGTCGATCATCGTGCTGAAATAATCGTTGAGGATGGTCAGCAGCGTGCGCGCACCGGCCCGGCCCGACGCGGCGTTGGCTTCCATGAGCGGCGTAAAGCCGGCCAGATCGGTGAACATGAGCGTGCCTTCCTGCCACGCGCAGCGCACCTCGCCGGGATTGGGCAGCGTCTCGGCCACCTGGCGCGGCAGATAGTCGTAGAGGATGCCCTGCATGGTACGCAGATGCTCAAAGACGCGCTGCAAGGTGGCGGGCGACGGATCGACCCAGGCGACGGCGTAGAGGTCGGCGGGCAGCAGGGTGCGCAGGCGCGGCTCCAGCGAAGCGAGCAGCCGGGTCGGGGCGGCAGGGGCAGAATTGGCTTGGTTTCGGGCATCGGGCGTCATAGGGCTTCTCCGGGCGCACACGGCGCGTGCACCTTGTGCCAATGTACACAATTCTCGCGTTGTGCGCAATGGGCGGGATAGGCTATACTGGCGAAACACAGCTTCGGACTTCATCTGCCGCGCGCAGCGGCCACACCATGACGAACGAGGGTCTCATGCTCAAGAGAAATGTCACCCGGTCCGACCTTGCCGAATTTGACGGGCGCGTTGGCAAGGCGATGGACCAGCATATTCGCCGCCAGTACGATCAGGCCATCGAGATATACAAGCAACTGCTGGACGAATGGCCGGATCATCTGGACGCGAACTATGGACTGGCGCTCTCGTACCGGGGAGCGGGTCGCACCGCAGAGGCCATTGACGGCTTCAAGAAGACGCGCGCCTTCGTCGAGGCCGAGATGGGCAAAGCCACCGGCGAGACGGCCCGCTTCCAGATGCTGCTGCGCATGATCGACCAGCAGCTCAGCATCCTCGGCGCACGCTGAACGCCGGACGTGCTTTCGATGGCGCTGAGCAAACGCGAGCGGCTGGAAAAGACCATCGCGGGCGAGGCAACCGACCGCCCGCCGGTTGCGCTGTGGCGGCACTGGCCGGGCGATGACCAGCGCCCCGCCGATCTGGTCGAGTCGGCGCTTCAGTTTCAGCGCCAGTACGATTGGGATTTCATCAAGCTCACCCCGGCGAGCAGCTATTGCATCGCCGATTACGGCGTACAGGATCGTTGGGTCGGCTCCATCGAGGGCACGCGCGAATACACCCGCCGCGTCATCAACCGGACGCTGGACTGGACCGATCTGCGCGCGCTGGACCCAAACAAGGGCGCGCTGGGCCGGGGCCTGGAAGCGCTGCGAATGCTGGTCGAGGCGGTGAACGACGATACGCCGGTCCTGATGACGATCTTCAGCCCGCTGGCCCAGGCCAAGAATCTCGTCGGGCGCGGCGAGCTGGCCTCGCACCTGCGCACCGCGCCGGAGCGCTTCCGGGCCGGGCTGGCCACACTGGCCGAGAGCACCCTGCGCTTCATCGACGCCATTCGCCGCCTGAAAATCGCGGGCATCTTCTACGCCATCCAGCACGCCAGCTATACGATCATGAGCGAGGCCGAGTACCGCGAGTTCGGGCGGCCTTTTGACCTGCAAATCCTGCGCGCGCTGCCCGGCGATTGGTGGTTCAACATGCTCCACCTGCACGGCGACGCGCCCATGTTCGACCTGATCACGGATTACCCGGTGCAGGCCGTGAACTGGCACGACCGCGAGACGGAGCCGGACATCGCCCAGGGCAAGCTGCGCTTTCCGGGCGCGGTGTGCGGCGGGCTGGGGCGCATGGACCCGGTTCACAACGGCGCGCCGGGCGAAGTGCGGGCTATGGCGCGCGATGCCATCGAGCGCACCGGCGGGCGGCGGTTCATCCTGTCCACCGGCTGCGTGATGATGATCACGTCGCCGCTGTCCAACGTGCGGGCAGTGCGCGACGTGGTCAACGGGCCGGGACAGGCGGGTTAGGCGCGCGCCATGCCGATTCGGATCATCGGGGGAACGGCGCGCGGGCGAAAGCTCAGGCTCGT
>JADZBY010000476.1 GCA_020851855.1 Anaerolineae bacterium | reverse complement strand
TGGTCTGACGCCCGTCAGTCGAACAAGGCCCGGTGCGGGAACACAAGCTGCTCCGGCTGGCGGATGCCGCGTTGCAGCGCGCGGCGGTTCGCCCGCTCGAAGTCGCGGTGCAGGTCCTGCACGGCGGCGATCTGCCGGGCAGACGGTTCCAGCGAGAAGACAACGATGGTCGTGGTCTGCTCACCGGGCACGAAAATCGCGCAGCGCCCGTCGTCGAGCGACTTACGCTGGGCTTTCGGCTCGCGGTGGTTGCGCATGACCATCGTGATGGCCACCTGAATCTTCGTCACCATCTCTTCGGGCAAAAGCGGCTGGCCCTGGCTGCTAACAATCTCCCCGTAGTGCAACGGGTCCTGGTTATAAAGCGCGTAGGACAGCACGCGCGCCTCAAAATGGGCGCGCAGAAAGCCCGTATTGCCCGATTCCGCGACGGACTGCCACGCCTGGGTATCCGGATCGCGCTCCAGAAGGCGCTCGATGATCTGCCGCTTCTCGTGGTAGTGCACGTACAACGCGATGAACTGCGCCCGGTTGAGCTTGCCCTCGGCAAATTCCGCGGCGGCGAGCGCCGTTTTCTTTCGCAGCGTCTCCAGCGCTGTTTCGGCCTGCAATCGCTCTTCAACGCCGACAATCTGCTGCGGAATCTCGACCACATCCGGCTGGATGAGCGGCGGCATGGGAGCGGCGTGCTCGGTGATGTCGTCCACTTCGGGCGCAGGCGGGCGGATGGGCGAGGTTTCCTCTGGCGGGCGGCGCGGCGGCTCCACAGGCGTGGGCGGCGGCGCGCCGGACCCGTCAGGATGGTCAACCAGGCCAAGCTCTTCTGCCTTGCGCAGGAGCTGCCTGAGCAACAGGCGGGGATCGTCGGCTCGTGTGCTCAAGATCGCTCTCCGTGATGTGGTGCGACGTGCGTTTCAAAGCAGCGTTTGGCCGGCTGTGCTGCGACGCTGGCCCATGCGCTCGGATTTCGCGTTCTGCCGTTTTACCTGACGATGCCGGGCTACCTGCCCATCACCTTACCAGTCTCGCGCATCGTCCACGCTCACGTAGGGTGTGCAATCCGGCGGTGTTCCTCGATGATGTGCAGCGCATCGGGGAACGCCTCTACATAATGATACTTCGATATTGCGCCGGCCATACCATAGGCGCGCAACACGGTCCTCAAAAAGGCCATCAACATCGACGACGCGCCGACGATGATCACCAGTTCCTCGTTGGGTGGATCGGCCACCATCAGGCGGCGCAGGTTCGCCAGCGCGTTTCCCGGCGGCAGCGTCGTGTACTGGTGCATCCAGTGAACGGTGCAGGTGGGCCGGGCATTGGCAAAGACGGTTTCGTTGACGATTCTCAAGCTCTGGTGGGCCTCGTCCCAGGACCAGCGGCCCGTTGCCTCGTGCACCAGGATGTTATGATCGGCGTCGTGCCAGTAAATGCGCGACGTAGGCAGTTCCGCGACTCTATTTTCTTCGTCCATGTTCTCGCCATTGCTCCAACACGAGCGGTGCCTGAATGGAAGGTGCGGTAGGCGAACCTCGATTCGCGCTATTACCGTCCATTCTAGTCAACGCGGCCTGTTGCGCAACGTGCATATTCAAAGCGCACTTTCCAGGTGTGTGGGCGCTGCTCACCCTTCATCGTCAGATGGAGCGGGCCGTGTGGAAGGCGGGCGTTGGGAGTAGCTCAGCCCTTCGCGATGCCGGAGTTGTTCCAGGCCAAGCCACAGCAAAAGCGACAGGGCGTCGTCCACGCCTTGCCGGGTGCGCGCACTGGTCTGCACGAACGGCATGTGCCGCGACTCAGCCCAGCCTTGCGCTTCTTCCGGCGGGACCACGGCCCCCAGGTCGACCTTGTTCCCGATCAGCAGGGCCGGCACGAGCGGCGCAAGGCTCTGGATGTGCTGCATCCAGTACAAAAGGTCAAAGAACGTGGCGGGCAACGATACGTCGTAGATGAGCGCCATGCATTGCGCGCCCTGGAAGTAGTGGTCGCGGAGCCGGGACGAGCGGTGCAGCCCGGTCACGTCCCAAAAGCTGACCTGCAACGGGTGATCTTCCACGGTCAGCCGCAGGGTGCACAGCGCCAGATCGTTGACCTGAACGGCGATGGCCTGCTCCCGGCCCGCGCTGTAGCAGTGCAGCAGGCTCGACTTCCCGACGCCCGGCGCGCCAACCATGACGATCTTCAGTGTGGTGAATCCAGGTGCGTTGCTGACCATAATCAATGCTGCCTCAATGGTGGTCCATTCGCAGTATAGCCCGAAATTCCAATGCTGTGCGTGAAAATAATCCGAAACTCTGCGGCGCTCACGGCATACTTCTGGCGTCCGGCGCGCCGAATGGAGAGTCCACGTCACGGACCGGGATCGGGTAAAATAGGCGCGTTTGGATTCTGCGAACCCGTATCAGGTAACACAGACCCGCATGATTCACGTCCTGTTCGTTTGCACCGGGAATATCTGCCGCTCACCGATGGCCGAGGCCGTCTTTGCCCACCTGGTCGAAGAGGCCGGGCTTGAAGATCAGATCACCTGCGACTCCGCCGGGACGGGCGACTGGCACACCGGCGAACCGGCCCATCCGGGCACGCTGCGCATCCTGCGCCGGCACGGCATCGAGTATGAAGGCGCGGCCCGGCCACTCGACGCGACCGACTTCAAGCGCTTCAACTACATCGTGGCCATGGACGATGACCACCTGCACGACGTGACGTACTTCAACCGGCGTCACGGCAATGGCGCGGTGAAGATCGCCCGGCTGATGGATTTCGCGCCGCACGCGCCGGAGCGCGAAGTGCCCGATCCATACTACACCGGCGAGTTTGACCGTGTGTATTCGCTCGTGCTCGAAGGCGCGCGTGGGCTGCTGGCCCAGATTCGGCGCGACCACAACCTGTAGTGAGCGTGGCAAATGCTGAGTAACCATCCGGCAGAGGTGTAGCGGTGCTGCCGTCTTCCCTGCACGCCGCCCTGACCGACGCGCTGGGCAGTCCGCCGCAACATGCGCAGTTTGTGAGCGGCGGCTGCATCAACCACGCCGCGTGCGTCGAGGCCGGCGGGCAGCGCTTCTTCGTGAAATGGAAGTCCGACGCGCCGCCCGGCTTTTTTGCGGCGGAAGCGCGGGGCCTGGCGCTGCTGCGTGAAGCGGGCGCGCTGCACGTCCCGGACGTCATCGCGCACCGCGAGGCGCAAGGCGGCGCGCCCGCGTGGCTGGTCATGGCCTGGGTGGAAGAACGGCCCGCGCGCCGCTCGCGCGCGCTCGCCATGAACCTGGGGCATGGTCTGGCGGCGCTGCACCGGCGCACCGCGGCGCAGTTTGGGCTGGATCACGACAATTTCATCGGGGAGTTGCCGCAGCACAACCGGCAGGCCGGCGACTGGGCGGCGTTTTACCGCGACCAGCGCCTCGCGCCGCAGGTGAGGATAGCCCGCCAGCGCCGTCTGCTCTATCCGGAGCGCGAGCGCCTCTTGGACCGCCTCATGGAACGCCTGCCCGATTTGGTCGGCGCGGAGCCAATCGCGCCGTCGCTGCTGCACGGCGACCTGTGGAGCGGCAACTACATGGTGGCCGACGGCGACCGGCCCGTCATCATCGATCCGGCGGTCTACTACGGCAATCGTGAGGTCGAGATCGCCTTCACCGAGCTATTCGGCGGCTTCCCACCCGGATTCCTGGATGCCTACAGCGAGGCCTACCCGTTGCCCGCCGGATACCGCGAGCGCCGGGCGCTGTACCAGCTTTACCCGCTGTTGGTGCACCTCAACCTCTTTGGCGAAGGGTACGGCCCGCAGGTCGACGCGGTCTGCGCGCGGTACGCCGGCTGATGCGCCTATCTATGTTTTGCGCGGCGCTTTTCGGCGGGCAGAGCGGTATAACCAGTGAGGACTCAGCACGACGCCGCCTCTGCGCGGTGTCTTGCGACGGAAAAAAACGGAGCGAATGATGATGAAACGATTGAGCATCGCCTTTTGCATGGCCGTAGCCGTTCTGCTGGCTCTCGCGTTGGCAAGCGGGTCGCCTGCCGTCGTCCGGGCGCAGGACGCCGACCTGTGCTCCGGGCTGCCGGAGTCGAAGCTCGAAAAAGGCGGGCGGGCGAGCGTCGTCAGCGCGACCTATCCCGACCTGCCGGGCCTGTTCTTGAAGCCGGAGCCGTCGCGACAGGGGCCGGTGCTGCGCTACCTGCCGCTCGGCACGGTGGTCACGCTTGAAGATGGCCCGCAGTGCAGCGCGGAAGGCGAGCGCTGGTGGCAGGTCGCCGTCGGCGAGCTGAAGGGCTGGGTGACGGAAACGTCCGGCCAGACGTACCTGTTGGAGCCGTTTGAAGGCGAGCCGCCCACGCCGCTGCCCAGCACGACGCTGCCGCTGCTCTACTGCATCCGCCCGGAGCTTGGCGCGCCCGCCCCCACGCCGACGCCTGACCCGGCGGGCGCTCCGGTGGTGCGCGCCGTGTTCGGCAGCCCGGATGGCGCGCTTCAGTATTCGGACAACGGCGGTACGCCGCGCGTGGTCGCCCAGTTTGACCCGCCGCTCTTGAGCGTGGACCTCTCGCCGGACGGCACGGCAGCCCTGGCGACGAGTTACAACGGCGTGTACTGGGTCGACCTGCTGCTCAGTCAGGTGGTCTTGCTGGCCGATAGCACCACGTTCGGGCTATCCGAAGGCGCGTGGCCAACGCGCGCCTTGTGGCTGCCCGGCGGCAAGGCGGCGTCTGTGGAAATCGTCGACTCGCGCAACAACACCTACAATTTCCCGGTCTGGATGCTGCCCGTGGGTGGAATTGGCGAGCCGTTCCGCGTGGATATCGGCAACGTGCCGCAAAACGCCGTCCGCCGCAACCCGCAGCGCGACACGGCGATCATGATCAGCGCCAACGAGATCATCCGCTACCCGGCGAACATCGCGGACGAGCCGCCCGCCTTGCTGGAATACGTGCCGCGCTTTGACGAGGGCGACGCGCGCGACCTGCTCACGCCTGCGGTATCCTGGGCGCAAGATGGCCAGGGCTTTTACACCTACATCCCGGTCAGCGAGAGCGCGCCGCCCGAAGATCGAGTGGGCGGCCATGTGTGGTACGTGCCGCTTGAGGGCGACATCGAAGACCGTGGCGAGCTGGCCAACGTGACTGGCCCGGACTACGTCATCCCGTCGCCGGACGGCAGAAAAACCCTGGTGGGGAGTGGTTCCTCGTGGCGCATCCAGGACCCCGAGACGGGTGAGCCGCTGTTGATCCTGCCGCCGGTGCAGTTCCTGTTCGACTGGACGCCGGATAGCAGGGGCGTGGTGTACACGACGACCGAGGGCCGCATCGGCTATCTGGGAATCGACGGCAGGACCACGTCGCCGTTTGTCCCGGCGGCGGCGGATAACCTGTTCAGCATCAACTGGCTGGCGGATGGCACAACGCTCTACGTAGCGCGCGGCGCGGACCAGCAGTTCTCGTTCAGCATCCAGCGGCCCGGCGAAGCGTCCATTTTTATCGGGCTGGTGAACACCATCTACGCCTACGATACGCTGGTGTTCCCGACGGCTCCGGGCCTCGCCACACCGCCGCAAGCCTGCGAGTGAGGGCCGGAGCTTCTGAGACAATCCTAAGAGATGTGTTGGCCGCTCGCCCGTGTACAATTACAGGCGAGCGGTCATCGATCAACAGGCTGGCGCATCGTGCGATCCGCAAGAGTCATTATCCCCATCGCCCTTCTTCTGTCAGGGTACTACTTGTACCTCATCCTGCAGCCGCTTGATTTCCACCTGAGCTGGGCCACCGCCGTCGATGACACGTTCTATTACCTCGGGTGGGCGCGCAACCTGGCGCTCGGCAACGGCCCGACGTTCGACGGCGTCATCTTCACCAACGGCGTACAACCCTTGTGGGCAGTGATCCTCACGCTGCTCGCCCGTCTGTCGGCGGAGTCGCTCACGCTGCTGCGGCTGGCATTGGGCGCGGCGGCGCTCTTCAATGTGGCGGCGCTGCTGGCATTTTGGCGAGTGCTGAGACAGGTGTTTACAGAGAGTGCGGCGCTGGTTGGCGCGCTGCTGTTTGCCTCTCTGCTCAGCGTCAGCAATGTCTTCCTGTCAGGTATGGAGAACTCGCTCCATCTCTTCCTGTCTGCCCTCGTCATGCGCGCTTACCTTAGCGTATTTCGGAGCGGTGAACCCAGGCCAGCGGCGCTGTTCATGCTCGGCGCAGCGCTGGGCATGACGTTTCTGTGCCGCGTCGATTCGCTGGTCCTGGCTGCCGTCCTCGTGGCGAGCCTCTGGATTCGCTTTCGCGGGCGAATCGCCTGGCGGAACGTCGCGCTGTTCGTGCTCGGCCCGGTGATCGCCGTGGCAAGCCTGTACGCTGCCCTCAACTTGGCGCAGTTCGGGCTATTTCTCCCCGTAAGCGGCGAGGTCAAGGCTGCGACCTGGGTACAAGAGATTGCCGGTGTGTATGGTGGGCGCTTCGACCCGGCCTATCTCGTATCCATGGCGCAGTACATCCCGGCCATACTGGGCATGCTGCTGATCTGGATCATCCGCCCATTCCTGCTGATCTCACCGGCGGCGCAATATCTTCTGGTCCTCGCTGTGATCGGTCTGGCGCTGATCCTCGTTCGTTACACGATGAAACATCGCATCCGCTTCAACCCATCCTTCTGGGCGCTTCTCGGAATGACCCTGGCCGGGCTGACGCACATCTATGCGTTCCTCTGGCAACTGGGGCCGGTCGCCGCGACCAATCCCTGGTACTACGCCTTCGAATTTGAGGTCGCCGTCTTGTGGATGGCGGCGGCAGTCAGTTTTGTATTCAACCGCTATCCTTATCGCCCCCTGCGCCTTGCGATCAGCGGCAGCATTGCATTTGCCTGGATGCTGGCCATTGTCCTGCTCCCGCGCACCTTTTATGACATGCTCAACCTGGAGCCGAGCTTGTACTCGTTCCGGAAGGCAGCCGAAGCGGTGGATGCTCACGTCCCAACCGGGGCGCGCATCGGCGCGTTCAATGCGGGCGTCCTCGGCTATTTCACGACAAGCACGGTGATCAACCTGGACGGGCTGATGGGCGACAAGGAACGCCTTCTGGCCATTCGGGATGGCGTGCCCTTGCGCGAATACCTCACGCAGCATCACATCGACTATGTGGCCGACTATACGCGCACTCCGGCGGGTGGCAGGCTGTGGGGACTAGCGCCGGAAGAATATGCAGTTGTGTTTGGGCAACCCTTTCGCGACGAATACAACCAGATGGTCCACTTCTACCTGCTGCGCTTCACTCCGAACTAGGGTGTGTCTGCAAAGCCCGTTTTCGTGTTGACCCTCACTCCCCCGGCCCCTCTCTCCCTCAGGGCGAGAGGGGAGAAAAAGCGGGAATCCTGGGTTTCCGCACCCCTCTCCATGAGGGAG